>CAZGOO010000139.1:0-3178 GCA_964527505.1 uncultured Oscillospiraceae bacterium
TGCCCCCGCCCTACATGGTGCGCTTCAAGCAAAAAACCTCCCCGTGGGGAGGGTTTTTGTTTATTCCTCAATCGCCATCATTTTATCGATGCGGCGTTGGTGGCGGCCGCCCTCGAAGTCGGTGTCGAGCCAAGTATCGACGATCTCAAGCGCCAGCTTTTCGCCCACAACGCCCGCGCCGAGCGCCATCATGTTCGTGTCGTTGTGCTGACGGGTCAGTCGTGCGCTCATGAGGTCGCTCAAAAGCGCGCAGCGGATGCCGCGCACCTTGTTCGCGGTGATACAAACGCCGATGCCGGTGGTGCAAAGCACGATGCCGCGCGCGCATTCGCCCTTGGCGACGGCTTCGGCGGCGGGGCGGGCAAAATCGGGATAGTCGCAGCTATCTAAGCTGTTCGTGCCGAAATCGACCACCTCAAAGCCCCGCGAAATGAGATGCGCCTTGACGCGCTCTTTCAGCGCCAGCGCGCCGTGGTCACAGCCGAGAGAGATTTTCATAGAAAACGGTTCCTTTCTGTCCGAATGATATCTATTATAATAGTATAGCAGATTTTTTCCCCGCGTCAAGACGCAGCTTGCGGTGTATGATTTTTCCCGCAGCGGGACATACTACCTGCGAGGTGATGCCCTTGGCTGCGGAAAAAGACGCGCGCGGCGCGTATCTCGGGGAATTGTCGCACGAAAACATTCTGGAAATTTTCGGCGGCGCGGCCGATTTTTCCGTGCGCGCCGTGACGGTCGGCGGGCAAAGGCTTTGGCTTTACGCCATCGACGGCCTGACCTCCGGCGGCGACATTTCCGAGCTTGTCTTAAAGCCTCTTTTGCGCGTGTGCGGGCAGCAGAGCGTGCACACGCTTTATGAGCAGGCACTCACGGGGGAAGTGTACAACTTCGTCGCGCTCGAGTGCCGCACGCTCGACGACGTCGCGCGAAAGCTCGTCAACGGCTTCTGCGTGGTGCTTTTCGGAGAAGCGGGCGCGCTCGCCTTTGAGGACAAGACGGGCGAAAAACGCGCGCCCTCCGCGCCCGAGACGGAAAACACCGTCAAAGGCCCGAAAGACGCGTTCACGGAAACTCTGCGCACGAACACGAGCCTTCTGCGCCGCCATCTGCGCGCGCCGGAACTGCGTCTGTTTGAAACGACGCTCGGCCGCCGAAGCCGAACGAACATCGGCCTTGCGTATCTTGACGGTCTGACCGACCCCGATTTGGTGGAAAAAATGAAAACGCGCCTTGGCGAAATCGACATCGACGGCGCGCTTTCGCCCGCCTCGATTGAGGAATACCTGACCGGCTCGCGCGCGACGGCCTTTCCGCTTTTGCAGTACACCGAGCGCACCGACCGCTTCGCGCAGGGGCTGCTCGACGGGCGCGTGGGGATTTTGGTGGACGGTCTGCCTCTTGGCTACCTCGCGCCGGTCGATTTGGCGACGCTCATGAGCTCGGCGGAAGACCGCGCGACGGATTTCGTCTCGGCCTCGGCCATCCGCATTTTGCGCTACCTTGCGCTGCTTGTGAGCCTGACGCTTCCGGCGGCGTATATCGCAATGGTCGCGTTTCACCCGGAAATGCTGCCGACAAGGCTGCTCGAAGCCATCATCGAGAGCAAGCGCGCCGTGCCGTTTTCGACCGTTTTGGAGGTTTTGGGGCTTCTGGTCGCGTTTGAGCTGGTGCAGGAGGCGAGCATTGCGCTGCCGCAGCCGATCGGGCAGAGCCTTTCGGTCATCGGCGGCCTTGTCGTCGGCACGGCGGCGGTGGACGCGAAGCTCATTTCGCCCGCGGCGCTGATTGTGGTCGCCTCGGCGGGCGTGTGCGGCTACGCCCTGCCCGGGCGCGATTTTGCGGCGGCGGTGCGCCTGTGGCGGTTTTTGTTGGCGGCGCTGGCGGGATTCGGGGGACTTTTCGGGCTGACGGCGGGCGCGGTGTGCCTGCTCATCCATCTTTCGGGGCTGGAATCTCTGGGCGTGCCCTACCTTGCCCCTTTTTGCCGCGTCGGCGGGGCGCGGGCGCTTCTGCGCAGCCGCCTTGTGCGGCAGAAATACCGCGACGCGGCGCTGCATCCGCAGGATTTGAAAAATCAGGAGTGAAGAATATGAAATTACTGCTTGTTATTTTGCTTGTCATCGCGCTGGTGGTCGTGTTCGGAAAACCTTTTCGCGAATTCGACACGGCGAGCCTTTTGCCCGTCAAAAGTTTGCAGATTGAGTCGTTTGACGACGTGGTGCGCGTCGTGACGGAGTTCGGCGAGGGCATCGGAAAATCGTGGAAAGAGGCGGTTGCGGCGCTGCGCGCCGAGGCGGCGGGGGAGATTTATTTTGACACCGCCGAGCAGATCGTTTTCTGCGACAAAAATCTCACCGTCGCGCCGGAATTGTTGCAGGAAGTGCTCGAAAGCGACGAATTGCGCCCTGCGGCGCAGGTGTATGTGGCCGAAGAACTGCGCGATGCGCAGACGCTTCATGCCTACCTCTGCGCGCACGAAAGCGGCGTGACGGTCGGCGCGCTTCGCGCCTACGCCGCCGAGTGAAGCCGGCGCAGGCGCGCCAGCTCTGCGCGCTCGGCTTCGGGGCGGCGAGCGTTTCGGCGGTTTTGATGCTGCCGCAGGTCGGCTGGTTTTGGGCGACGCTCGGGGCAATCGCGGCGGCGGGACTACTATATATAATGTGTCGCCTGCGGCGCGGCGTGGCCTCGCCGATCGAGATACTTGCGCGCGGTAAGCTCGGACGGGCGATTTTGTGCGCGATTGCGGCGGGAAATTTCGTCCTGCTCGGGCTTTCGGCTTACAGCCTGTGCGATGCCTACCCGACGGCGGGCGCGCGCCCACTCATCGGCCTTGTTTTGCTGCTGCTTGCGGCCTTTGCGGCGGGCAAGGGGACGGCGGCGGTCGGGCGCGTTGCGGCGATCGCCTTTTTCTTTTTCGCGGCGCTTTATGCGGTGGTGCTCGGCTTCGGCGCGACGCAGATTGAGGCCAAATGGCTGCGCCCCGTCACGCGCTTGGAAATCGGCCGCCTGAGCGCCCTGCTTGCGCCGACGGGGGCGCTGCTTTTGTCCGCGCGCGGGCGGGAGAAAGCGCTTTGGCCGTGGCTGCTCGGCGGCGTTGCGACGGTTTTCGCCGCGTCGTTTGTCACGGCGGGGGTCGTCTCTTCGGGCGTGGCCTGCGCGCAGCCGTTCGCGTTTT
>CAZGOO010000140.1:0-3172 GCA_964527505.1 uncultured Oscillospiraceae bacterium
GCGGTCTGCGGCGCGATGTCGAGCACATCGCCGATGATGGTGGTTTTTTCGATTTTGACAGCCATTTTCACAGCCTCCTGTTTGTTATGCCTCTATTATAGCCCGAAGCGCCGCGAAAATCAACCGCCCAAAAGCGAATTTTGCCGAAATTTGCGGGAAATCTAAGATTGCACCCGTGTGCAATGCGCACAAAAGCGCTTTGCGATTCCGCGCAAAAACAGGCAAAAATTTTTCTTGCATTTTTCGCGGTTTTGTGATAGCATTTTTAAGTTGTTTTCCTCGGAAAAATTCGGGAAAACGGCCCATTACAAATACGAAAAAGCGAGGGATCCTTATGAAACAGAGTGAACGACGGGTCGGCACCGTGTCACGCGGAATCCGCTGCCCGATTTTCCGCGAGGGCGACGATCTGGCGCAGATGGTTTGCGACAGCGTGCTTGAGGCAGCACAGGCGGAAGGCTTCGCCTTACGCGACCGCGATGTCATCTCTGTCACGGAGTCGGTCGTTGCGCGCGCGCAGGGCAACTACGCCACCGTCTCCGATATCGCCGCAGACGTGCGCGCCAAGCTCGGCGGCGGCACGGTGGGCGTGCTTTTCCCGATCCTTTCGCGCAACCGTTTTGCCATCTGTCTGCGCGGCATCGCGATGGGCGCGAAAAAGGTCGTTCTGATGCTCAGCTACCCCACCGACGAAGTGGGCAACCAGCTCATCGACCCCGACAAACTCGACGAAAAGGGCATCGACCCCTATCGCGACGTGCTGACCCTTGCGCGCTACCGCGAGCTGTTCGGCGTGAACCGCCACGAATTTACGGGCGTGGACTATGTGGCTTACTATGAAGAGCTCATCCGCTCGACCGGCGCGGAAGCAGAGATTATCTTCGCCAACCGTCCCGCGGCGATTTTGCCCTATGCCGACGCGGTTCTCACCTGCGACATCCACAGCCGCAACCGCACCAAGCGCCTTCTGCGCGCGGCGGGCGCCGGCACCGTGTGCGGTCTGGACGACATCCTCACCGAGTCCGTCAACGGCAGCGGCTACAATGAGCGCTACGGCCTGCTGGGCTCCAACAAGGCCGACGAAGAGCGCATCAAGCTCTTCCCGCGCGACTGCAAGGAGCTCGTGCTCGATATCCAGAAGCGCATCCTTGAAGCCACGGGCAAGCACGTGGAAGTCATGGTCTACGGCGACGGCGCTTTCAAAGACCCCAAGGGCAAGATCTGGGAGCTGGCCGACCCCGTCGTCTCCCCCGCCTACACCGACGGCCTTTGCGGCACGCCGAATGAGCTGAAGCTCAAATATCTGGCCGACGACGCGTTCCGCGAGCTCAATGGCGACGCGCTGCGCGAAGCCATCGAGGAGAAAATTCGCGCCAAGGGCAGCGACCTTGTGGGCAACATGGCCTCCGAGGGCACCACGCCCCGCCGCCTGACCGACCTCATCGGCTCTTTGTGCGACCTGACGAGCGGCTCCGGCGACAAGGGCACGCCCGTCGTGCTCGTGCAGGGCTACTTCGACAACTATACGAACTGATAAAGCAAAACCTCGGGCGCGTGCCAAAACCGGCACGCGCCCGATTTTTATAAAAACCGCGCCGTGAGCGCCGCCAAAAGCAGCCCCGTCGCATCCGCCGCCAGCGCGGCGGGGACGGTGTGGCGCGTTTTTCCGACGCCCGCTGCGCCGAAATAAACCGAGACGGCGTAAAAAGTCGTCTCCGTGCTTCCGAGCAAAACGGCGGTCGTGCGGCCGATGAGCGAATCTGCGCCGTAAGAGGCGATTACGTCCGCGCCGAGCGCGATTGCCGCGCTGCCCGAAAAGGGGCGCAGAAGCGCCACGGGCAGAACCTCCGCAGGCAGACCGATTGCCTTTGCCAAAGGCGTCAGGAAGCGAATCGCGGCGGCTGCCGCGCCCGAGGCGCGGAGCATCTGCGTGGCGCTAAAGAGCAAAATCAGCGCCGGAAGCACCGAAAAGAGCGCTTTTAAGCCCTCTTTTCCGCCGCAAAGCAGCGCGCCGTACACATCCTGCCGCTTTGATAGCGCGACGATTGCCAAAACCGCCGCAAGCGCAGGAAACAAAATCTCAGCCACGGCGCGTCCTTTCAAACATTCGGCACGCGCCTAAGCCCACGGCCAGAGCGCCCGCGCTCGTGAGCCACACGGCGGGAAGAATGTCAAAAGGCGCCGCTGCGCCCGCCGCCGCGCGCAGGGATGCGACCGTCGTGGGCAGAAGCTGCACCGAGGCGGTGTTGAGCACCACGAAGCGGCACATCTCGTCGCTCGCCTCGCCCGTCGGCCTCAGCGCGCGCATTTTGCGCACCGCCGCGATGCCCAAGGGCGTTGCCGCGTTGCCCAGCCCCAGAAGATTGGCCGAAAGATTCGCCGAAATCAGCCCGAGAGCCTCTTCGTCCCGACTCGTCTCGGGAAACAGGCGGTGAAGCAGGGGGTACAGGAGGCGCGCGAGGCGCGCCGTCAGCCCCGCGCGACGCATCAGCTCGGCAAGCGCGCTCCAAAGGCACATCGCCCCGCCGAGCGAAAATCCCGCCGCAAGTCCGCGCTGCGCGCCCTGCATCGCCGCAGAAAGCAGCCCGCCGTTTCCCGTCAGAAGGGCGGCAAGCGCCGCCGCAAGCAGCATCGCCGCCCAAATCGCGCCCATGAGCATTTTCTCCACCCCCGCTCAAAGCCTATGCGCCCGCCGCGCGGATATGCCCAAAAAGCGCGACCGTCGGGGCGCTGCCCGACGGCCGTTGTTTCAGTTTTCCATCTGCTTGCCGAGAAATCCCGCAAAGGTCTGCACCAGCTGCCGATCCGCTTCGGCGGGCGCGGGGTCGCTTTCTCCGCGCAGGAGCATCACGCAGCCGAGCGAATCGCCCTCGGCCACGATGGGCGCGGCAACGCCCAGATGGTACCGCTCGACCGCCTCGACCGCGCGCAGGGGCGCATCGCCCTTGCGGTAGGTGTAGCTTGCGCGCTGCTCGATGAGCTGCTCGAGCTCTGCGGAATTGCGCTTGTCGAGCAGTTCGCGCTTCGGCGCGCCCGCCACGGCGATAATCGTGTCGCGGTCGCACACGGCGGCAATGCGCCCCGTGTTTTTGCCGATGGAATCGCAAAGCTGCGCCGCAAGCGCCTGCAAATCGCCCACGGGCGAATATTTTTTGAAGATCACCTCGCCGTC
>CAZGOO010000141.1:0-3160 GCA_964527505.1 uncultured Oscillospiraceae bacterium
TGCGGATCAGGCGCTCTTTTTTCGTGGTCAGGCCGCGCATGATGGGCGGCTGGATAATCGGTACGAGCGCCATGTAGGAATACGCGGCGATGGCGATCGGCCCCAAAAGGTCGGGCGCGAGCTTCGAGGCAACGTAGATGGCCGTCGGGCCGTCCGCGCCGCCGATGATGCCGATGGCGGCGGCCATGGCCTGCGTGAAGCTCAGGCCGTCGATGCCCATGGCGGTAAGGACGAGCGCGCCGAGATAGGCAACGAAGATGCCGAGCTGTGCGGCCGCGCCGAGAAGCAGGCTCTTGGGGTTGGCAATGAGCGGGCCGAAGTCGGTCATCGCGCCCACGCCGATGAAGATGAGGCAGGGGTACACGCCGAGCTTCACGCCGAGATACAGAACGTCGATGAGGCCGAAGGTATCGGAGCTGCTGAAAGCCGCCCAGTTGACATGGCCGTCCGCGAAAATTTCGGAGTGGTACATTCCCGCGCCCGGAAGATTCGTCAGAAGCATACCGAACGCGATGGGCAGAAGCAGAAGCGGCTCAAAGCCCTTGCCGATGGCAAGATAGAGAAGAACGAACGAGATGAGAATCATCACGATCGACTGCCAGTCGGCATTTTTCACCAGAATCGAAATGCCGGACTGGTCGATGAAATTCGCCAGCGCGTCGAGGTTGGATTTGCCCTCTTCCTGCTGCTCGGTGGCGGCGGGCGCATCCTGCGCATCGTCCTGCGGCGCGGCCGCGCCGACAAAGCTCACACACAGGCACACCAGCAGACCGAGCGCAAGCAGGATAAGAAGCGCGCGGTGCAGGGGTTTGTTGTTTTTGAACATGATTGGCCTCTTTCTTATCCGAGCGTGCACAAAAGCGCCTGCGTCTCGACGGTGTCGCCCTTGCGGACATGGACGGACTTGACCGTGCCGTCCTGCGGCGCCATGATTTCATTTTCCATCTTCATGGCCTCGAGAACGACGAGCACATCGCCCTTTTTCACGCGGGAACCGGGCTGCACGCGTACATCCAAAATGTTGCCGGGCATCGGCGCTTTGATCTGCTCGCCGCCGGCGGGGGCGGAGGCTGCGGGCGCTGCGGCGGGAGCGGAAGCCGCGCCTGCGGGCGCCTGAATTTCTTCGACCTCGATCTCATAAACGGAGCCGTTGACATTGACACGATACTTTTTCATGCTGTTTTAACCCTTTCTTGATTCATTCACAGTTTTTTGACGGATACGATGCGCAGACCCGAAGCGTCCGTTCCGCTGGCTTCGGCAATGGCGGCCGAGACGGCGGCGATGAATTCGGCGTCGGGCTTTTGTGCATCGGCGCGGGGGGAGACGACGGGTTCGGACTTCGGCTTCGAGCGGCAAACGACGCCCATGAGCGTGCAGAGCACGATGAGCAGCGTCAGCACGACGAAAACCGTCCCGAGTCCCATCACAACGACAAACCAGTTTTCCATGGAAAACCTCCTTTGCGGGGCGTTGCCCCGAGATATCTATGAAATGGCGTGAAGCCGATTTACAGACGCTTAGGAAATCGTAAAGGGCGTCTCGGTCAGAAGCAGACCGTTGACATAAACCTCCACGACATAGCTTCCCGCTTTTGCGGGATTTTGAATTTCCGCGGTATTGCGCTTGTTGAGCCACAGAGACGACCACGCGCCGGTGACGCTTTCGTGGCTCAGAAGATTGCCCTCGGCATCGCGCACGAGATAGTCGAAGCGCACGGTGTCGTTCGAGGCGTTCATGCGATTGACCTGAATGCAAAGCGCGATGCCGTCGGTCGCGGTAAAGACGGTCGAATGCGTTTCCAGATGGCCGTAGTTCCAGTCCTCCAAATCGGGCAGATACCACAAAGAGCTGTAAGCGGGCGAGGGGGAGACGCCGTAGAGCGTGCAGCTTGCGGCTTTCGGCGTGCGGGTTTCCAGCGCGGTCGCGCCGTATACGCGCGTCCCGTCTGCGGCGGTGAGGGTGAATGTGTAGCGCGTGTCGGCCAGCAGATCGCTCAAAGAAAGCGCGCTTTCGGAAACCGTGCGCACGGCGGGCGCCTCCGAGAGCCCCGCAGGAGCGTAGGAGAGCTTCCAGTCGCCGGAAATGCTGCCGGACAGGAGCGACCAGCGCAGTTGCAGCGTGCCGTCTTCCGATACCTCTGCGGAGAAATCGCCGAGCACGGGCGGATCAGACGCAAGCGTCGCGCGCGCGGGCGCGCGCAGACCGACGGCTTCGAGCGTGAAGGTATATTCACGCGTCAGGTCGGGAAGCGAAAGTTCACAGGCCGTGTCCGTGGCGGTCACTACAATATCATCCATGCCGCTCGCGGAGCAGACGATGCGCCACGAGTCGGGCTGCGCCGCGTCGGAATTCCAGCGCAGGCGCACGGTCGTGCCGAAAATGTCTTCCACTTCAAAGTCGGACACGCGCACGACGGCCACGGGCGTAAATTGCAGCGCGCTTTCGCCGAGCACCTGAAGCCGCTCGGTCGAAACGAGCTCGAAAGAATAGAGCATACCGACCTGCAAATCGCGCACGAGGACGGTTCTGCCGTCGAAATGCAGCTCTTTGGCCGCGTCGGGGTCGTTTGCGGGGAAGTAGCGCAGCGTCCACGAGGTTTCGGGCGATTCCTGCGCGGAAATGTTCAGAAGCACTTCGTCATCGTTTTCGCCCGCTTCGGCGGTGAACGAATCGATGTGCGCAAGCTGCGGAGCGGTGAAGGTGTATTGGCGCGTGCCGCCGAGCAGATAATGGTGCTCGGACGCGGCGACGGTGAAGGTGTATTCGGCGTTTTCCGTCAGACCCTCCACCGCATAGCCGCCGTCAAGATGGGTGACGGGGCAAGCGTTGCCTGCGGCGTCGATGCAGGTGACGATGTAATCTTCGGGAATGTCGTTCGTTTCAAGCGTCAGGAAAACGGTGTCGGCGGAGAAGCGCATCTGCGCCGAGTCCAGCGAGACGAAATACCAACGCCCTGCGAAGAACAGCCCGACGGCAAGCACCGCGACGAGAACCGCCGCAATCAGCCAACCGCGCTTTTTCCGCTTTTTCGGGGGCGGTGCGTCGTCATCCGCGTCCACATAGGTCGCGTCGGGCTCTTCTTCGACTGATTCTTCGGCCTCGGGCACTTCCGCAGCGGGAGTTTCCTCTGCGGGGATTTCTTCCTCGGGCTCGACCG
>CAZGOO010000142.1:0-3146 GCA_964527505.1 uncultured Oscillospiraceae bacterium
ACAGGCCGTAGTGCGGGCTGTTTTCGTCCAAATCGCCCGAAACGCCGCGAAAATCATAAACGCGGCTGCCCGTCTCGACCGCCCAGCGGATCATGTTCCATTGCAGAAGATAGTTCGGCATCAGGTTGCGGTGCGCGTTCGAGCTTGCGCCGTAGAGATACCAGACCTTGTCGCCGTAGTGGATGGCAAGCGTGCCGGCGATGGGCTTGTCCTCGTAAAAGGCCATGTAGAGCCGCGCGTGCTCGCCGAGATTGTCGAGCATGGAGGAAAAATACTCCGCAGGGCGCACGGCGAAGTGGTCGCGCACGCCGGTTTCGACCATGATGCGGGAAAATTCCGGCACCATTTCCTTGCCGCAGATGCGCACCTGCACGCCCTTGCGCTCGGCAAGGCGGATGTTGTAGCGCCATTTCTGCTGGAACGAGGCGAGCATTTCCTCTTCATTTCGGCCGTTGAGATACAATCGGAACACATAGCGCGGCTGCACGGATTCAAAGTCCTTGCCCAAGTCGCGGCGCACGAAGCCGTTGTCCGTGAGCATTTGGGCAAAGGCGGTGTCGCTCGAGGGCACATCGGGGTCGATTTTGATCACATACGCGCGGCACTCTTTTGCAAGTTTTTTCGCGGCGGCGACGAGCTCTGCAAAGGTTTCGCGGTCGTCCGTGTCGCACACGGGGCCGCGCCCGGCGTACATCATCGGCCGACGCACGACGGGCATCGTGCGAATGAGAAAGGCGATGCTGCCCTTGATTTTGCCGTCTTGATCGCGGCAGATGATTGCCTTCCATTTCCACGCGGGCTTCTGCTTCGCCCAGAGGGCGCTTTGCAGGAATGTCCCTTTCGGGTGGCTCTGCACAAAGGCTTCGTATTCTTCCAAATTTGCTTCGGTAACATATTCCGTCATTCGTTCATCTCTCCATTGTCCCGACTTGTGTCTGGGTTGTCCGCATGGCTTTTGTCCGCATCGGAAAGCGGGCGGGCGGTGGTGGAATTGTGGAAAATGCAGTCCACCGAGGGCGTGAGGGTCGTGATTTTCCCCCGCGTAACATAGACCGCATAGCTCTTAAACAGCAGCGGCACGATGCTCGCCCGCTCCAAAAGCTGCGCGCAAAGCGACACATAGTCGCCGGAATTGGCCCGCGCCGAGGTGCAAAGCGCGCTGAGCGCGGAATCGGCGATGCCGCCGTAGTTCAGGCTGCCGCCCGAGGAGAAAAATTCGCTCAGGTCAAAATCGGTCGTCAGGCGCACCTGCCCGATGTAAAGGTCATATTCTCCCCTGCTAAGCGCCGTGAGATAATCCCCCTGCGAAAGCTCTTTCAGCTTCACGTTCAGCCCCGCGTCCGTGCAGACGCGGGCGATTTTCTGCGCCGCGGCCACGCGCGAAGCGTCGTCCACGCAGACGATGATGCGAATCTGCTGCGTCAAATCGAGCTCCGCCCGCGTGCGCACCGCCTCGGCAAGGGCGTTTTCCTCGTAGCCGTAGCGCGCGGCAAGCGCGCGGTCGTAAAGATCCGAAGCCGGAGAGCACGGAAGCACGCTCGCGCGGGCAAAGCCGCCGTAGCAGTCGTTGACCAAGGCTTCGCGGTCAACAGAGCGGCCGAGCGCCGCGCGCAGCGCCGCGTCGGAGAAAAAGCCGCTCATGGAAAAGCCGATGTAGTGCATCACGGTCGTCGGCACTTCCCAAACTTCGTAGTCGCAGCGGAAGTTCAAAGCGCCGACGGCGTTCGGGTCGCAGTAGACAAGGTCGGCGCCGCCGAATTCAAATTCGTCGCGCACCTGCTCGGCGTCCTCGGCGGCGTGAAGTTCAATCGTTTCCTGCGCGGGCAGACGCACGGCGTCCTGCCACCAGTTTTCGCAGGAAATCAGCCGCCCCGCGTCAAAGCGGTACGCCCCCGAGCCGACGGGGTACTGCGCCGCCACATCCTCCTGCCGCACGACGGGAAAATCGAGCAGCACCGCCGCGTTTTCATAGGCGCAGCGAAATTCGATCGTCAATTCCCGCTCGGAAATTGCCGTCGCGGCGCGCACTTTGTCGAGCCTGCCGCCGTAAATCTCGCTCTCACGCGCGGCGTTCAGGCTTGCAACGACGTCTTCGGCGGTGACGGGCGAGCCGTCGGAAAAGCGCGCCTCGGCGCAGAGGGTGAGCGTATAGAGTGTGCCGCCCTCGGCGGTTTCAAATCGCTCGCAGAGCACGGGCTCCGCGCGAAACGACGACGAAACCGCGAACAGGCTCTCATATAATAAAGAAAAGAGCGCGCGGTTGAGCGTGGCCGTGCAGGTAAAGGGGTTGAGGCCGTACTGCGGGTAATAGATTAAGGAGAGGGTTTTGTCCTGCTCCGTCTGCCCGACGGTCGGCGGCTCGGTAGGCGCTTCGTTTGACGGCTCGGTCGCGGGCATTTCCTGCGGCGCGCACGCGGACAGTAGTAGCGCCAGAAGCAGCGCAAGGGCAACCATGCGTCTCATGGTCTTTCCTCCCGCAGAAAAATCACCGCCGCCTGCGCGCCGCGATGGCCGTGCGTGCGCCGATGCGACCAGTAGCGCTCGGGCAGGCACGCGGTGCACTCCGAAGAAATCTCCACGCACCCGACGCCCGCGCGGCGAAGATGCAGGGCATTGAGCCCTTTTAAGTCTACATAATATTTTTCTCCGCGCGGCTCGATAAATCTTTGCGCGTCGTTTCCGATTTCGCGCAGCATCGCCTCGGGCACATCCGCGTCCGTCTCGAAGCAGCATTTGCCGATGCACGGGCCGATGGCCGCGCGCAAATCTTCCGCGCGGCAGCTGAATTCCTCGCGCATCCGCTCGACCGCACGCGCGGCGATCCCCAAAGCCGTGCCGCGCCAGCCCGCGTGGACAGCGGCAATCGCGCGACGCACGGGGTCGTAGAGCAAAATCGGGGTGCAATCGGCCGAAAAAACGGTCAAAACCACGTTCGGCTCATCGGTCATGAGGCCGTCGCGCCCCTCGGGCGCTTCGATGCGCAGCCCCTCGCCGCAGTTTCCCCGCCCGACACGGGCGACGAAGTCGCCGTGCACCTGTCGGGAAAAGACCATATCGTCCACCGAAAAGTCCATGGCGCAAGCCAAGCGGTGGTAGTTTTCCAGCACGTTTTCGCGCGTATCGCCGCGCTGCGTGCCGAGGTTCAG
>CAZGOO010000143.1:0-3120 GCA_964527505.1 uncultured Oscillospiraceae bacterium
ACACGAGCGGAAAATTCTGAACCAATCGGGTATCGACAGATACCCGATTTTTCATACACCTTGTAGGGACCGGCATCCCTGACGCCCCGTAAAGAAAAATCCCGCTTTCGCGGGATTTTTGTGCATTGTTTCGATTTTATTTGACATTTTCGTCTTTTTGCTATACAATAGACTTGTGAACACCCACCGCCGTTTTTAACGGTGCACGGTAAAAGACGGTTGCCTGTCGTCCCGCGAGCGCGGAACGGAGGCGAGTATGTAGCCCTCGCGGGAAATATACCCGAGGGAGGTGATACATATTACTCTTCAGGAATTGTTCTGGATTGTTTCGATTCTTTCGCATATCGTGAATTGGATTGAAAAAATTCTGAATAAAAAGAAGAAGTGAGCCGTCTGCTGTAACCAGATGGCTCACTGAGTTTTGGGACAAAGCTCCCTGAACTTGGTAGAAGTATCGGTAAGCGGCAACCGTCCGGGTGGACGCCGCAGGGGAGTGCTTGTTTGCAGCAAACGCTTCCCTGTGTTTATTATACCATCCCATAAAAAATTGTCAAGCATTTCGGATGAAAAATTGCAACAAGCAATCCCCCAGTCAGCTTCGCTGACAGCCCCCTTTGCACAAGGGGGCCTTGGGTGCGCCACGCGGGAGCGGCGCAGAATGGCGGCATACTTTTCTCGTTTGCGCCATAGGTTTTGGTGGGGTGGTGGGATGCGGAAACGAACTTCGATCTTCGGCGGGGCGCTGCTTTTGACGGCGGCGAATCTGCTGATGCGCTGGATCTCGATTCAACTGAATGTGTACCTCTCGGCGCGCATCGGCGCGGCGGGGCTGGGGCTTTTGCAGCTCATTTCGACCGTCGGGCTCTTTGCCACACTTTTGGGTACGGGCGGCGTGCGTGTGGCGGCGATGACCCTCTGCGCCGGAGAATTCGGCTGCGGGCGGCGCGAGGGCGTGCGCGCGGCGGTCGAATGCGCGCTGAAAACCGTGGGCTTCTTGAGCGGCGCGGTCGGAGCGCTGCTCTTTTTCCTCGCGCAGCCGATTGCCCTGCATCTTTTGCGCAGCGCCGAAGCGGCGCCGAGCCTGCGGGCGATGGGGCTTTTATTGCCGTTTGGCTGCCTGTGCGGCGTGATGACGGGGTATTTCACCGCCGGCGCGCACATCGGCGAGCTCGTCGCGATTGAAATCGGCGAGCGCCTTGCCTGCGTGGGCGGAACGGTTCTGCTTCTTCGCGGCGCGGGCGACCTTGCGGAAGCCTGCCGCGCGGTGACGCTGGGAAGCAGCATCGCCTGCACGCTTGATTTTCTTGTGCTCTATGCGCGCTATCGGCGGCAACTTCGCGGCGTTGCGCCCTGCGGAAAGGGCATGGGGCGGCGGCTGCGCAAACTCAGCGCGCCTCTGGCGCTCAACGACATTCTGCGCGCGGGGCTGAACACCGCCGAGCAGCTTCTCATCCCCTACGGCCTTGCGCGCTGCGGCGGCTCGAGCGAAGCGGCGCTGGCCGACTACGGCACGATCTGCGCGATGGTTTTTCCCGTTTTGATGTTTCCGGCGGCGATTTTATACGCCGTGAGCGATTTGCTCATTTCGGAACTGCCCCGCTGCCGCGCGCGGGGGCGCGATGCGCGCATCCGCGATTTAACGGACAGATGTCTGCGCCTGACGCTGCTCTTTGCCGCGGCGGTCGCGGGGGTGATGCTTCTGTGCGCGGACGCTCTGGGGCAGACGGTCTGCCAAAGCGAAAGCGCGGGGCGCTATCTGCGCGTATTTGCGCCGATGATTCTGATGCTCTACTTCGACGCGACCGTGGACGGGATGCTCAAGGGGCTTTCCGAGCAGCTAAGCTGCGTGCGCTACAATACCTTTACCTCGCTTCTGGACGTGGCGCTTTTGTTTGTGCTTCTGCCGAAGCTCGGCGTGGGCGGGTATGTGCTCTCGTTCGCGCTGACGCACGGCATCAACCTCGTTTTGAGCCTGCGGCGGCTTTTGAAAGTGACGGGGCACCGCCCGCGCGCGCGGGATTTTCTGCAACCGCTCGGCGCGTTCGGCGCGGCGGTGAGCATCTGCGCGCTGTTTCCCGCGCCGCAAGCTGCGGCAGCGACGTTTTTCCTGCGCGGCGGGGGATTTCTCGTGCTTTTCGGGGCGTTTTCGCTGCTGTTCGGCGCGTTCGGGGCGCGCGAGCGCGCGTGGCTGCGCCGCGTTTTGCGTCAAAAATCAGAAAAGGCGGCTTAAAACCTCCCGCAATTTTTCGGCAAGCGCCCGCTCGCAGCGGGCGAAATTTTTGAACGACGGCTCGCTCTGCGCCAAGGTTTCATAGCGCTCGGCGGCGGAGATTGCCTGCGTATATGCCTCGCGCAGCGCGCTCATCGGGCAGGTGCGCGGAGCGATACACGGCTTGCGCGGCGGCAGGGTCTTTCCCGTTTGCAGATAGACCGTCGCCGCAAGGCAGCGGCAGCGGCGGCTTTTCGCGCGCAGCGTCTCTTCCCACAAGGTGCGAAACTGCGGCAAGATTTGCCAAAGCGCGCGGTAAAGGGCAAGGCTTTTGCGCTCGGCTTCGAGCGCCTCGGCAATGGGCGAGGCGCTCTTTTCGCATGGGTGCACCCGCGCCCAGACGGCGCGGACGGCTGCGGAATCGTAAATATCCATCCAAATCCCTCCCGCGCCATTGTATGCCGCCGCCGCGCGCCTTGACAAAGCCGCGCGCTTTTTTTCGCGAAACGCGGAATATCGGTTGCTTTTTATCGATTGAGCTGTTATAATACATTTAGGCGGCCGTTGCCGCAAAAAATTGAGCGATTCAAAGGAGACTGTGAGTATGCGCATTGCCTTTTCCGACCTGCCCGAAGAGGTCGTTTCCTGCCCGTTCGGCGGCAAAGGGGAACTTTTCAAGCGCGCGTGGACCGACGGCAAGGTGAAAGTGATGTACGACCGCCTGCCCGTCGGCGCGGCACTCGGCGAGCATCGGCACGAAACGAACATGGAAGTGATCTATCTTTTGTCCGGCGTTGCCCGCTTCACGGCAGACGGCCTTGCGGAGACTGTCCGCGCGGGCGAAGCGCACTACTGTCCCAAGGGTCACAGCCATGCCATGGAAAATATCGGCGAGAGCGAGGTTGTTTTCT
>CAZGOO010000144.1:0-3112 GCA_964527505.1 uncultured Oscillospiraceae bacterium
GGCTGCCCGATTGCGTAAAACACGAGGCTTGCCACGAGCAAAACCGCGTTTTTCGCCTTGACCGACGGCATCAGAAGATACACCGCCAGACTCAGCGGCAAAAAGAGAAACAGATAGAAAAGACTTGTAAACTCCATAATTCGTTGCCTCCGATTCGATAGCCACATCATACCAAAATGCGAGGCAAAATGCAACACGAATTTACATAATCCCCCGCTCTTTTTCCCGCGTCTGCCGAACGCAGTCGTTTTGCAGAAGCAAAAGCGCCGTCAGGTTCGGAAGCGCCAAAAGTGCGTTGAAAATATCCGCCAGCTCCCACGCCGCTTCGACCGCGAAATACGGCCCGACGGCGACGGAAACGAGATACGCCGCGCGATAGAGCCGAATCCCCCGCCCGTGCGTTAAATACGCAAGGCAGCGCTCGCCGTAAAAGCTCCAGCCGACGATGGTCGCAAAGGCAAAAATCGACAGGCACAGAAACAGCAAAAATGACGACACGCGCTCGGGGATGGGCAAGGCCGCGCGCCATGCAAAGTCCGTAATCTGCACGCCCGAAAGCCCGCTCGACCACGCATCCGTCACGGCAAGGCACAGCCCCGTGAGCGTGCAGATAACGATCGTGTCGATAAACGTCCCCGTCATCGTCACAAGCCCCTGATCGACAGGATCGCCGCCCGCCGTCGCGGCGGCAATGGGCGAAGTGCCCAGCCCCGCTTCGTTCGTGAAAACGCCTCGGCCGATGCCCATGCGCAAGGTCTGCCTCAAGCCGATGCCCGCCGCCGCGCCGAGCGCCGCTTTCGGGCAGAAGGCGCTTGTAACGATGAGGGAAATTGCCGCAGGCAGGCGCGAAGCGTTGCACGCAAGAATCAAAAAGCAGATCAGAAGATACAGCCCCGACATAAACGGAACGATATATTCGCAGGCGCTTTGCACCCGCTTCGCCCCGCCGAGCAAGACCGCCGCCGAAAGTACAGTCACGAGCAGCCCCGTGAGCACCAC
Organism: uncultured Oscillospiraceae bacterium; assembly: GCA_964527505.1. GTDB lineage: Bacteria > Bacillota > Clostridia > Oscillospirales > Oscillospiraceae > JAZOXB01. Next base: position 1,000 of record CAZGOO010000144.1, read on the forward strand.
GCTCAAAGAATACTCCCGCCCGAAGAGCACCACCGCCGCCACGCGTCCTTTTCCGAAAAACCACTCGGCGGCGGAGGTGATGGAATTGACCTGCGTGACCGTGCCGACGCCGAGCAGCCCCACCGCCGCGCCGATGGCGGCAAAGGCGCGCGCAAGCGGGCGAAATTTTCTGCCGAGTCCCCGCTCAATATAGCAAAACGGCCCGCCGAACCAGCCCTGCGGCGTTTTTCTGCGATATTTGACCGCAAAAAAGCCTTCGGCATACTGAGTCGCCATTCCGAAAATCGCGGAAACGAGCATCCAGAAAAGCGCGCCCGGCCCGCCCGCGGCCATGGCCGTGGCCACGCCGACGATGTTTCCCGTGCCGATGGTCGCGGCAAGCGCGGTGCAAAGCGCCCGATAGGGCGAAGTGTCCCCCGGCGAGCCATGTGCGATGAGCCGAAAGGCCGTTTTCAGGCGTCTTAACTGAATGCCGCGCAGCCGCACGGTAAAAAGAATGCCCGTCCCCATCAAAAGCGCCATCATCGGCCAGCCCCAAACCGCCGCGCCGAGCCGCTGCAAAATTCCCTGCTCCATTGCCCGTCCTCCCGATTGCAATTTTAAGACAGGCTATGCGCCCGCCGCGCAAAAAAGAAGCGCGGCAGCGTCGCATCCGAAATGACACTTAACAGGCACTTTTCGGTCGATTCTTCCGCGCTTCCGGCAGAAAAACGGATTTTCCGTGCGTATTCTCACTTGCGTTCCGCGGAAAAATAGAGTATGATAAGGAAAAGCCGACAAAATTCGACATTCGAGCGAATTTTTCGAGAGAGGATCATACAGATATGGATTGGAAAGCGCTTTGTGAGCTGCTGCCGCAGCCGGTTTTTCTGGTACGGGAGGAGCAGGTCGTCTGGTGCAACGGCGCCTGCTACGGCCTTGTTGCCGAGGGGATGTCCCTGCGTGAATTGATCGCCGACGGCAACACGCTCTTTTCTCTGCGCGACCGCACGCAGACGGCGCGTCTGCCGATTCTTTTGGCAAGCGCCTGCCCCGCGCACGCAAGCGTCTGCGCCCTTGAGGAGGGCGATCTGTTCGTCGTCTCCTGCGCCGATACGCAGGGGGCCGTGAGCGGGTCGGCAGCGGGCGCCTCCGTCGCCCTGCGGCGTTCGCTCAACTCCGCCGTCAACGCCTCGCGCAGACTTTTTTCCATGCTCGATGACTACGACGACTCGATGCTCATGCAGGAAGCCTCCGCGCTCAACCGCTCGCTCTATCAGCTCATGCGCCTGTGCTCGCAGCTTTCCGACGGGGAGCTGCTTCTGCGCCATCGGCAAACCGCGCATCGGGAATTAACCGACCTGAGCGCGTTTCTGCGCGATTTCACGCAAAGCGCCGCCGCACTTTTGGAAGGCTCCGGGCGCACGCTGACGCTGCAAATTCCCAATGAACCGATTCGCGGCGCGGTCGATCGCGCGCTTTTAGAGCGGGCGCTTTATAATCTCCTTTCCAACTCCCTGCGCTTCACGCCGCACGGCGGCCACATTGAAATTCGCGCCGAGCCGAGCGGGAAAGAGCTTCTCGTGTGCTTTCTCGACGACGGCGAGGGCATCCCCCCTGCGGCGCTTGCCTCTTTGTTTGAAGTGAGCGGCGAGCCCTCCCCCGACCCGCGTCGGGGGCTGGGGCTGGGGCTTTCGATGGTGCGCGAGATCGTCCGCCTGCACGACGGCACGATCGGCGTGTCCGCCAATCCCTCGGGCAAAGGCACCTGCGTGCGCTTTACGCTCAGCCTGCGCACGGACTTCCTGCTTCTTCGCAGCCGCAAGCCGCTCTTTGACTACTGCGGCGAGTTTCACCACGGCCTTGTGGAGCTTTCGGATGTGCTCGATGCGCAGTGCTACGACCCGCGGCAGGTGCGCTGATTTTTCCGTCATATTTTCCTTTCCCGCGCGTATATATTGCGTGGGGTGATAAACCATGGCAAACGAGCCTGTGCCGGAGCATTCGCTGCGGCTGGACGATCGCGCAAGGCTTTGCGTCACGGGCGTGCGCGATGTGGAGAGCTTTGATGAGGAAAGCGTCGTTTTGCACACGCCGCACGGCGTTCTGGTCATTCGCGGAGAGGCGCTGCATT
>CAZGOO010000145.1:0-3104 GCA_964527505.1 uncultured Oscillospiraceae bacterium
TTGATAAGCGAGCCCTTGCCGTGGACAACTTCGTCGTGCGACAATGGCAGGATGAAATTTTCGGAGAAAGCATAGGTCATCGTAAAGGTCAGGCAGTTGTGATTGCCCTTGCGGAAGAGGGGGTCGAGCGACATATAGCGCAGCAGATCATTCATCCAACCCATGTTCCATTTGTAGAGGAAGCCGAGGCCGCCGTCGTAATCCGGCTTTGTGACCATGGGAAAGGCCGTCGATTCCTCCGCTGCGGAGATGGCCGAGCGGCGCGCGGAGAAGATGGCGCGGTTGAGTTTGCGCAAAAAGGCGATGGCCTCCAAATTTTCCACGCCGCCGTAGCGATTCGGGCGGTATTCCCTGCGGCCGTAGTCGAGATAGAGCATCGACGCGACCGCATCGACGCGGATGCCGTCAAGGTGGTACTGCTCGAGCCAGTAGACGGCGTTGGAGATGAGGAAGCTCTGCACCTCGGGCTTGCCGAAGTCGAAAATGCGGGTCGTCCAGTCGGGGTGCTCGTTCATCATCGGGTCGGACAGCTCATAGCAGCAGCTCCCGTCAAATTCGTACAGTCCGTATTCGTCTTTCGGGAAATGCGCGGGCACCCAGTCGAGAATCACACCGAGCCCCGCTTTGTGGCATTCGTCCACAAATTCCATCAGTCCCCACGGCGCGCCGTAGCGCGCAGTCGGCGCGTAGTAACCCGTCACCTGATAGCCCCATGAGGGGTCGTAGGGGTATTCGGCAAGGGGCATGAGCTCAATGTGTGTGTAGCCCATGTCTTTCACATAGGGCACAAGCTCGGCGGCAAGCTCGCCGTAGGAATAGAGGCTCCCGTCCGCTTTGCGCTTCCATGAGCCGAAATGCAGCTCATAAATATTCATCGGCGCGTCGAGCAGGCGGCGCTTTGCCACGCGGCGGCGGTAGGCCGCGTCGTTCCAGACGAAGCCCGAAAGGTCGCAGATGCGGCCGGAAGTATCGGGCTTTTCGCAGGTGGCGAAGGCATAGGGGTCGGTCTTGTAGACCGCGCCCCCGTCGCAGCGGCGGACGAAGAATTTATAGGCGTCGCCGAGCTTTGCGTTGGGCGAAAACGCCTCCCAGACGCCGCACTCGAGCGGCGCCATCGGCAAATCCTCGGTGTTCCAGAAGTTCCAGTCGCCGACGACGCTCACGCCCTGCGCGCGCGGCGCCCAGACGCGAAACACAAAGCCCCGCACCCCGTCGCGCTCGGCGCGGTGGCAGCCGAAATAGCGGTAGGCGCGGATCTCGTCGCCGGCGGCAAAGCGGCGCAGCATGGTATGAAGATTCTGATCCATCGGTTGGATTCCTCCCTGTGTCGGTCGGTAGGTCTATGAAGATATTATACAGCTTTGCACAAAAAAATCAACCGTTTTCACGGAAAAACATACTTTTTGATGTGAAATTCTATCCAGAAAATTCGCGAAAATTTGTGAAAAATCGACGAAAGACAAGTTGACAATCCCGCAAAAAAAGGGTATGATATGCTTGTGGCGTGTTTGCGACGCCGAAATCGAACGAAAAAGGAGTGATATGGCATGGATGCTGGGAGTCCCAATCCGGTAGACCGACGAAGCGATTTTGCGCGGCATTCGTGCCGCAAGGGCTGAGTTTCGCCCGATCTGCCGCCTGAACTTCCGGATTTCTCGCCGAACTATGATGAAACAGGAGGGAAACACCGATGGCGGAACATTCCGTAACCGTCGAGAGCACGCTCAGCGCGCTGCTTGAGGACAAAAAGTACCAGACCATTCGCGACATTCTGGTTACAATGAACCCTGCGGACATCGCAGGCGTGTTCGAGGGCTTCGACGAAAGCCTTCCCCTGCTCTTCCGGCTTCTGCCGAAGGAGCTTGCCGCCGAGAGCTTCGTGGAGATGGAGCCCGAGGCGCAGGAGCTGCTCATTCGCGGCTTCTCCGATTCCGAGCTGCGCGAAGTGCTCGACGAATTGTATGTGGACGACGCGGTAGATATCGTCGAAGAAATGCCCGCAAACGTCGTCAAGCGCATTTTGGCGCAGGCCGACCCGCAGATGCGCCGCGAAATCAACGAAATCCTGCGCTACCCCGAATATTCCGCGGGCTCGATTATGACCACGGAGTATGTGTCGCTGCGGCCGAACATGACGGTGGTCGAAGCCATCACGCGCATTCGCCGCACAGGCGTGGACAAAGAAACGATCTACACCTGCTACGTCACGCAGGACCGCACGCTCATCGGCCTTGTCACGGTCAAAGACCTGCTTTTGGCGCAGGACGACGAGCAGCGCATTTGCGACTTTATGATTACGAACGTCATCTCCGTCACCACGCAGACCGATCAGGAAGAAGTCGCGCAGATGTTCTCGAAATACAACTTCCTCGCGCTTCCCGTGGTCGATGCGGAAAACCGCATGGTCGGCATCGTCACCTTTGACGACGCGATGGACGTCATGCAGGAAGAGGTCACGGAGGACATGGAGATCATGGGCGGCATGACGCCGTCGGACAAGACCTATCTTCGCTCGACCGTGTTCGATTTGGTGCGCCACCGCATTCCGTGGCTGCTGCTGCTCATGGTTTCGGCCACGTTCACGGGCATGATCATCACCGGCTTTGAAAGCGCGCTTGCCGCGCAGGTGGTGCTCACGTCCTTCATCCCGATGCTCATGGACACGGGCGGCAACTCCGGCTCGCAGTCGTCCGTCACGGTCATCCGCGCGCTCTCGCTCGGCGAGGTCGAGCCGTCGGATCTGCCCGCGATTCTCTGGAAAGAAATTCGCACCGCCGTTTTGTGCGGCGTGCTCCTGTCGGCGGCGTGCTTCGCGAAAATCATGCTCGTTGACTGCCTGCTTCTGGGCAACTCCGAAATCACATGGGTCGTTGCGCTCGTCGTGTGCGTCACGATGGCGCTGACCGTTCTGGTCGCCAAGCTCATCGGCTGCACGCTGCCGATTGTCGCCAAGAAGCTCGGCTTCGACCCTGCGGTGATGGCAAGCCCGTTCATTACGACCATCGTAGACGCGCTGTCGCTTCTGGTCTACTTCGGCATCGCAAGCTGGCTGCTTTTATAAGTCACATTTTTCCGCGTCGGGTATTCGCCCGACGCGGTTTTTT
>CAZGOO010000146.1:0-3086 GCA_964527505.1 uncultured Oscillospiraceae bacterium
CGGCGAAATTCTGCCGAAAATCAAGATTTCCGAAAATACCGGAAAAATCACCAATCCGCATTTCAAAAAACTCTACCGCTTCTACGGCAACGACACGGGAAAGGCCATCGCGGACTACCTGTGCGTCCACGACGAAACGGTCGATGACTCGCACGACCTCGAGATTTTCGACCCCGAAGCCACTTGGAAGCGCAAGACGGTGTATAATTTCACCGCGCGCGAGCTTCAGGTGCCGATTTTCAAAAACGGCGAACAGGTCTATACCTCGCCCGCGCTCGACGAAATTCGCCGCTACTGCGCCGAACAGGTCGATTCGCTCTGGGATGAGGTCAAGCGCTTCGACAACCCGCACGGATATTATGTAGACCTCTCGCAGAAGCTCTGGGATATCAAATATGAGCTGCTGCGCGAAAAAGCAGGGGGCGAGCAGCGGTGAAAAAGCGCACAAGGGCGCTCGCACTTTGCGCGGTGATGGCCGCGCTTGCCGTGACGCTTCTCTTTCTCGGGGGCGTCGTGCCGCTTGCCTCCATCGCGCTGCCGGTGCTCGCATCGATGGCGCTGATTCCGGTTTATGCGGAATACGGCGCAAAATGGGGCTTTTTGTGGTATCTGGCGGTGGCGGGGCTCGGGCTTCTGCTCACGCCGGACAGGGAAGCGGCGATTTTGTTCGTTTTCTTCGGCTACTACCCGATGCTGCGCAGACGCTTCGGGCATTTGCGCGTGCGCCCCGTGCGGCTTTTTACCAAGCTCCTTTACCTCAACGCCTCCGTGGTCGCGGCCTACGGGCTGATGATTTTCGTGTTTCGCATCGGCGAGCTTTCCGAGGACTTTGCCTCGACGGAGAAATGGCTGCTGTGCGCCGTTTTGATTCTGGCAAACATTTGCTTTGCCCTGTATGATTTGCTTCTGGCGCGGCTGGAGGTGCTTTACCACGCCCGCCTGCGCCCGAGACTCAAATTATAAAAATGTGGAAGAGGAAAAACGAATGAAAAAGATTTTAGCGCTCATCCTGACCCTTTGCATGGTGCTCTCGCTCTTTGTCGGCTGCGCGCCCGCAAACAACGACTCCACCGGGCCGGAAAACAACGGCACGACCGCCTCTGCGGAAAAGGCCGTCAAATTCCGCGTGACGCACGCCGACGGCAGCGAGAAAGACTTCGACCTGAAAACTTCGGCGGAAAATCTCGCCGATGCGCTCATCGAAGCGGGCCTCGTGGAAGAGCGCGCCAAGCAGGACGGCGTGTACGACGTGGTAGACGGCGAAAAGGCCGACTGGAACGACGGCGAAGCATGGTGGTGCTTCTCGAAAGACGGCGTTGACCTGATGGTTGGTATCGAAAAGCAGCCCATCGCCGACGGCGAGCAGTACGAAGCGACCTTCAAGCGCGGAATGTAAACGCGGCGCGGCACGCGGCGGGAATAAATTCTGAAATCTCGGAAAAAAATTCATAAAAAACTATTTACAAATCCCGAATAACACGCTATACTTATGCTCGGGAAATGTTTTTGCGGGAAACATCGGAAACTGCCCGCCGCCCGCAGTCCATATGCCTGTATTTTTTTGCAGAAAGCAGGGATCGCAATGCCGCAATTCACTCAAACGCAGCAGCAGAAAGCGCTGGTCGGCTCGCTGGCAAAGGCGCTGCCGGAATATCGGAAAAAAGCGCGCCTGTCGCAGATCGAGCTTGCCCGCGCCATCGGGAAAAGTCGCCAGAAAATCTCCGAGATCGAGCGTGGAAGCGCGCCGCTCGGGTGGGATACTTACCTTGCCATTTTGCTTGTGCTCAGCTCTCGCGGCGCGCTCGATGGGAAAGGCGAGGACGCCGCGCGCCTTGCCGCAACTTCCGAGGTTGTCGGCATCCCGCTAATCCTGTGAGCGCTTTTTTCAAAAACGAAACGATCAACCGAAGCGGAGTGACGCGTAAAATGCGCCGCTCCGCTTTTTTGCAAAACGAAAAGCAGGGAGCGTTCCCCGAAAAGGGGAACGGCTCTCTGCTTTTGTTATAACTTTTTATCGGCTTACTTTTCTTCGTAGAACACCTTCATGCCCTTGTAGGTCATGTAGGTGTCGAGCTTGGAGACGATCTCCATCGGCGCGTGCATCGAAAGGACGGGGACGCCCGCGTCCACGGTTTCGATGTTGCGGTTGGCCATGTACACGGCGACCGTGCCGCCGCCGCCCTGATCGACCTTGCCCAGCTCGCCCGTCTGCCAGATAACGCCGTTTTCCTCGAAGAGGCGGCGCACATAGGCCATCACTTCGCCGGCAGCGTCGGAGGAGCCGCCCTTGCCGCGCGAGCCGGTGTACTTGAAGATACCGGTGCCGTAGTTGATGCGGGTATTGTTGCGGCGGTCGCAGGTTTCGGCGTAGAGGGGGTCAAAGGCATTGCTCACGTCGGCCGAGAGGCAGAAGGAGTTTTCAAAGCAGCGATACAGGCACGCGCCCGTGGCCTTGCACAGATCGTGCATCACGGTCTCAAAGTGGCTGCTCTGCATACCGGAGATGCCGCCCGAGCCGACTTCTTCCTTATCGGCCAGAACGCAAACGGCGGTCTTTTTCGGCGTGCCCAAGTCCAGAAGCGGACGGAACGCGGCATAGGCGCAGACGCGGTCGTCATGGCCGTAGGCGGCGATGAGGCTGCGGTCGAAGCCGACTTCGCGCGCGGGGCCTGCGGGAACCATGGTCAGCTCGGCCGAGAGGAAGTCCTCTTCGGTGATGCCGTACTTTTCGTTGATGAGGCACATGACGGCAAATTTGATGCGGTCGGCGCCTTCGTCATCGGCAAGAGGACGGCTGCCGAGCAGGATGTTCAGCGACTCGCCGGGGATGGCTTCGGCCATGGTGCGGCGCATCTGGTCGCCTGCAAGGTGGGGCAGAAGGTCGGTGATGCAGAAGACGGGGTCGGTGGCCTCTTCGCCGACGGTCACTTTCACGACCGTGCCGTCCTTCTTCGCGACGACGCCGTGCAGCGCAAGGGGAATGGTCGTCCACTGATACTTCTTGATGCCGCCGTAGTAGTGGGTCTTGAAATAGGCCATCTCGGCGTCTTCATACAGGGGGTTCGGCTTCAGGTCGAGGCGCGGGG
>CAZGOO010000147.1:0-3063 GCA_964527505.1 uncultured Oscillospiraceae bacterium
AGAAATTCCAAGTTTGCGTCGATGGCAAGGTCAGTATTGGAAACGGTCTGCGACTCGCTGCAATGCGCCGCGTACAAACCCAAAAGCGCGCCCTCGCAGGCGGCAAGGGAGCGGGAAACTTCGTAGTTGAAGTCCACATGACCCGGGGTGTCGATAAGGTTGAGCGTATATTCTTCGCCGTCGTCGGCGCGGTAGATTAGGCGCACGGCGCGCGCCTTGATGGTGATGCCGCGCTCGCGCTCGAGCTCCATCGAGTCGAGGATCTGCGCCTCCATTTCGCGCTTATCGACGGTCTTGCATTCTTCGAGCAGACGGTCGGCCAAGGTGGATTTGCCGTGGTCGATGTGCGCGACGATGCAGAAATTTCGGATTTTGTTCAGTTCGGTCATGGCGATCTTCCTACTTCATTAGTTTATCGATGGCGTCGCAGAGGTTGCCGATGGCGGCTGCGTCGCCGCAGGCGACCGCGTCTACGACGCAGTGGCGCAGATGGTCCTGCAAAATGACTTTGCTCGTATTTTCCAGCGCGGCGCGCACGGCGGCAAGCTGCACAAGAACCTCCGAGCAGTCCACGTCCTCATCGACCATGCGGCGCACCTTTTCCAAATGGCCGGCGGCGCGCGCAAGGCGGTTTTGCACCAGCTTTTTGTTTTCGTGCGTGTGCGTATGCGGATGGGAATGCGTATGCGGATGGTCGTGGGAATGCTCGTGCGCGTGGTCGTGCGGATGCTCGGCAGCGCCGGTTTCGTCGGGCAGATGCATATCGGCCGCCTCCTTCGGACACATTATTACAGCTTAGTATAGCATATTTCCGCGCGATTGAAAAGAGCGAATTTTCCGCCGCGCGCCGCGAAATAAAAAAATTTGTGAATATTTTTTGAAAGCCCTTGACAAACGCAAACGGTGGGATATAATGAACTTAGCACTCGGGAACACAGAGTGCCAGCACAGCGCGGAAAGGAGTGCCAGAGATGGAGCTGTCGGAGAGAAAACAGAAAATCCTCAAGGCAATCGTCGATTTATATATCCGCAGCGCCGAGCCGGTCGGCTCAAAGACCCTTGCGCAGCTTCCCGACATGGACTTTTCCTCCGCCACCATTCGAAACGAAATGGCGGAGTTGACCACGCTGGGCTTTTTGGAGCAGCCGCACACTTCGGCAGGGCGCATTCCGAGCCCTGCGGGCTACCGCTTCTACATTGACAGGCTCATGCAGGACTATCGGCTGAGCGTGGACGAAACGCAGTCGATCAACCGCGCGATGGAAGACCGCCTTCAGGAATTCGACCGCGCGATGCAGCAGGTCGGCAAGCTCGTTTCGAGCCTGACGAATCTGCCCGCCTATGCCATGACCGCCCACTCCTCGGCAGTATCGGTCAAGCACTTCGAGCTGCTTTCGGCCGAGCGCGGGAGCTTCATTCTGGTCGTGATGACCTCGGACGACACGGTGAAAAACAAGCTCATCAAGCTGCCTTTGAGCGTCACGGAGCAGGATCTGAAGCTCTTGAGCGCGGTTTTGAACGCGGGGCTGGTCGGCCTTGCGCCGGAGCAGTTTACCGGGGAAGTCCTCGAGCGCGTTTCGCGCAGCGCGGGCGCGGCGGCGAGTCTGGTTCCCATCGTGGCGGACTTTACCGTGCAGGTTCTGGAAGAATGCCGCCGCGCGCAGGTGTATGTGACGGGGCAGAGCCGCCTGCTCGGCCACCCGGAATATCACGACCTCGGCAAAGCGCAGGCCGTTCTGGGCGCGCTCGACGAAGAGACGATTTCCCATCTGCCCGCGAAAATCGAGGGCGAGAGCCCCGTGCAGATTCTGGTCGGGCCGGAAAACGTCGCCGAAGAACTGAAAGATACCTCCGTCGTGATGACGCGCTTCGACATCGGCGACGGAATGCAGGGCATGATCGGCGTGGTCGGCCCGCAGCGTATGGACTACGCACAAATCACCGCAAGACTGAGCTACTTTGCCGAGGGACTGGGCAGGATGTTCTCCAAGCCCGAGCTTCCGGAGGCGAAGAAGGAGGAATAAGCCTTGAGCAAGAAAAAAGAAACCGAACAGGTCGAAAAGACGGAGCCGACCGAAGAAACGCAGAGCGTCGAAGCCGCCGAAACCCCCGAGACCCCCGAAACGCCCGTAGCCGACCCCGCCGCCGAAGTGAAAGAGGCGCTGGCAAAGGAGCATGACCAATATCTGCGCCTTGCCGCGGAGTTCGACAACTTCCGCAGGCGTTCGGCGAAGGAAAAAGACGGCATCTACCAAGACGGCGTGGCCGACACGGCGAAAAAATTCCTGCCCGTCTACGACGACCTTCTGCGCGCGGCGCAGAACGAAACGGCCGACGCGGCCTACAAAAAGGGCGTGGAAATGACGATGGGCAATCTCGTCAAAATTCTCGCCGCGATGAACATTACCCCCTTCGGCGCAGCGGGCGAGCCTTTCGACCCGCAGCGGCACAACGCCGTGATGCACGTCGAGGACGAAACGCTCGGCGAAAATGTGATTGCCGAAGTGTTCCAGACGGGATTTTTAATGGGCGAGCGCGTCATCCGCTTTGCGATGGTCAAAGTCGCAAACTGAATTTGTAAATAACCTACTGAAATTAGGAGGAATACAGCAATGAGTAAGATTATCGGTATTGATTTGGGTACTACAAACTCCTGCGTGGCAGTGATGGAGGGCGGCGAGCCCGTCGTCATCGCCAATGCCGAGGGCGGCAGAACCACGCCCTCCGTTGTCGCGTTCTCCAAGACCGGAGAGCGCATGGTCGGTCAGGTCGCAAAGCGTCAGGCTGTCACCAATGCAGACCGCACGGTCGCTTCCATCAAGCGCCATATGGGCACGGATTATAAAGTGGACATCGACGGCAAGAAATATACCCCGCAGGAAATTTCCGCAATGACCCTGCGCAAGCTCAAGGCCGACGCGGAAGCCTACCTCGGCACCACCGTTTCCGAGGCCGTCATCACCGTCCCGGCTTATTTCAACGACGCGCAGCGTCAGGCCACCAAGGACGCCGGCAAGATCGCGGGTCTCGAAGTCAAGCGCATCATCAACGAGCCCACGGCCG
>CAZGOO010000148.1:0-1310 GCA_964527505.1 uncultured Oscillospiraceae bacterium
GACGGCCGCTGGCGCCACATCACCATCCCCGCCGAGCGTTTCGACGAGGGCACGATGGTCAACGGCATCGGCTTCGACGGCTCGAACTACGGCTACGCGCCCGTGGAAAACAGCGACATGGTCTTTATCCCCGACCTCTCCACCGCCGCTGTCGATCCTTTCTCCGACGTTCCCACCCTGTCCATGTCCGGCGACGCGATGATCATCTCCCGTCCGGAAAACAAGCCCTTTGACCAGTATCCGCGCAACGTCATCAAGAGCGCCGTGGAATACATGAAGAGCTGCGGCATCGCCGACCGCATGATCATCGGGCCGGAATTCGAGTTCCATGTCTTCGATCAGGTGCAGTTTGAGTGCCGTCCGAACAACGTCCGCTGCGAAATCGACACCGCAGAGGCCGACTGGAACACCGGCTTCGGCACCGACGGCTACCAGATCCCCCACAAGGGCGGCTACCACATCGACAACCCCAAGGACCGTTACTATGACCTGCGCAGCAAGATGTGTATGCTCATGGACGACTGGGGCGTAAAGGTCAAGTATCATCACCACGAAGTCGGCGGCCCCGGCCAGCTCGAAATCGAAGTGGAGCTTGACGACGTCGTGCGCATGGCCGACAACACCATGGTCACCAAGTACATCATCCGCAATGCCGCCGCGCAGGAAGGCTGCACCGCCACCTTCATGCCCAAGCCCATCTACGCCGAGGCCGGCAACGGTATGCACGTTCATATGCTCCTGACGAAGGACGGCCAGCCGCTGTTCTACGACGAAAAGGGCTATGCGCAGCTCTCCGAGCTTGCCCACTGGTTCATGGGCGGCCTGCTGAAGCACGCCAAGTCCCTGTGCGCCATCACCAACCCCTCGACCAACAGCTTCAAGCGTCTGGTTCCCGGCTTCGAGGCGCCCGTCACCATCGGCTACGCCACGGCCAACCGCTCTGCCGTTATCCGCATCCCCGCTTACGCCAAGAGCCCGATGCACAAGCGCTTCGAGCTGCGTAACCCCGACGGCACCTGCAACCCCTACTATGCCTACGCCGCCATCCTGATGGCCGGTATCGACGGCATCAAGAACAAGATTGACCCGTCCGTCTGCGGCTGGGGCCCCTACGACTTCAACCTCTTCGACCTGCCCGAGGAAGAAAAGGCGAAGATCGACGCGCTGCCCACCTCGCTCAACGAGGCGCTCGACGCGCTCGAGGCCGACCATGACTACCTCACCGCCGGCGGTGTATTCCCCGAGCGTCTGCTCAAGATCTGGGTCGATCGCAAGCGCAAGGAAGCCAACGGCATCGCCCGCATCCCGCA
>CAZGOO010000148.1:1410-3033 GCA_964527505.1 uncultured Oscillospiraceae bacterium
GAAGGTGCGGTGAAAAAATGAGCAATTGATCGTTTGAATTCGGCAATACAAAACAGGTCTGCTGCGGCAGACTGCTTTGCGTGCGCCTTTTTTCGGACGATCGTGCATCACCGCCCCGTTTTTTCACGGGATGGGTCTATTTGTCGAGTCTGTTTTTGCGCACGCAAAGACAGGCTCGTTTTTTATAAATCACGGAGGTTTTATGCTGCAAATTAACGATTTGACTATCACCCATCTCAAAGATTTAACAAATATGGTGGAAAATTTCTCTCTGGTGCTGCATCGCGGCGACAAAGCGGTGATTCTCGGCGAGGAGGGAAACGGAAAAACCACGCTGCTCAAATGGATTTTCTGCCCGCAGAGCGTCGAGGACTATGCCCACTGCTCCGGCATACGCAGCTTCGCGGGCGAGCGGCTCGGCTATCTGCCGCAGGAAGCCGAGGCGAAAACGCGCGCGCAGACGGTGTTTGAGTTTTTCTCGGAATCCGAAGAATTTTTTGCGCAGTCGCCCGCGCAGCTTTACGACCTTGCGCGCAAATTCGGCGTGGAGAGCGATTTTTTCTATCGCGCGCAGAAAATGGCCGACCTTTCCGGCGGCGAGCGCGTCAAGGCGCAACTGATGCGCCTTGTATCACAGGGGCCGACGGTGTTGCTGCTCGACGAGCCCTCGAACGATTTGGATGTGGCAACGCTGGAATTTTTGGAGCGCTTTTTGCTGCAATTTGACGGCATCGTGCTCTTTATCTCCCACGACGAGACGCTCATCGAGCGCACCGCCAATGTGATTATCCACATCGAGCGCCTCGACCGCAAGCGCGAATGCCGCCACAGCGTGCAGCGCATCGGCTATCGGGCGTATGTTTCCGGCCGCGAGCGCGCATTTGCGCATCAGGCGCAACAGGCAGTCAGCGACCGCCGCGAAAAGGCGATTCGTGACGAAAAATACCGCCGAATCGCCCAGCACGTGGAGCATGAGCAGAACGTCATCTCCCGCGCCGACCCGCACGGCGGGCGCCTGCTGAAAAAGAAAATGCACGCCGTAAAATCACTCGAGCGGCGATTTGCCCGAGAGGATGAGGAAATGACGCAAATGCCGCGGCAGGAGCTTGCGATTCTGTTTCAATTTTCCGATGAGATCGCGCTGCCGCAGGGAAAAACGGTGCTGGATTTCCGCCTTGACCGCCTGAGCGCGCCGGATGGTCGGCTGCTTGCCGAAAACATTGCGCTCCACATTCGCGGCCCGATGAAAATCGGCATCGTCGGCGCAAACGGCGCGGGAAAAACGACGCTTCTGCGCGAAATCGCGAAAACTTTGCTGCCGCGCAGCGATCTGCGCGCGGCCTATATGCCGCAAAATTACGAGGAACTGCTCGATTTGGACAAAACACCGATTGAATTTTTAGACCTTGACGGAAGCCGCTCGCAGCACATCCGCACCTGCCTCGGCGCGCTGCGCTACACGCCGCAGGAGATGCAGCATCCCATCCGCGCGCTTTCCGGCGGGCAAAAAGCGAAAATTCTGCTGCTGAAAATGCAGCTTTGCGGGGCGAATGTGCTGCTGCTCGACGAGCCGACGCGCAATTTTTCGCCGCTGTCCGCGCCCGTCATTCGGCAAATGCTCGC
>CAZGOO010000149.1:0-3026 GCA_964527505.1 uncultured Oscillospiraceae bacterium
CGCCTTTCCGCGAAACTTCCAACATTAAGGACGGCTCGAACATCATGGCCGAAATGGCCACGCAGTGCTACGCCGGCAACGCCGCGCGCGGCATGAGCTACATCGCCCTGCACAACGGCGGCGGCACGGGCATCGGCCGCGCCATCAACGGCGGCTTCGGCATGGTGCTCGACGGCTCGGAGCGCGTCGATACCATTTTGCGCATGGCCATGCCGTGGGACACCATGGTCGGCGTCTCCCGCCGCGCTTGGGCGCGCAACGAAAACGCCCTGACGACCGCCGCAGAGTATAACCGTATGTACGCGGGTCAGGATCACATCACCTTGCCCTACCTTGCAGATGACACTCTGGTAGAAAAGGCCGTGCAAGAGGCTGCGAAATAAGATGGCGCAGTTGGTTCTGGAAAACATCGGCCTTTTGGCCACGCCGCTCGGCTCCGCCGCAAAATGCGGAAGCGCGCAGGGCGAGATCTTCCGCCTGAAAAACGCGTGGCTCGTCGCCGAAGACGGCATCATCGACGCCATCGGCGTCGGCAAGCCTCCGCTTTGCCCCGATGCCGAGCGCATCGACGCGCGCGGGCGGCTCGTCACCCCGGGACTCATCGACGCGCACACGCATCTGCTTTTCGGCGGCTGGCGGCAAAATGAGCTGGGCATGAAGCTGCACGGCGTAAGCTATCTCGACATTCTCGCGCAGGGCGGCGGCATTCTCTCCACCGTCCGCGCCACCCGCGCCTCCACTCAGGAGACGCTCGCGGCCAAAGCGCAGCTCGCCCTCGGCGAAATGCTGCACTTCGGCACAACCACCTGCGAGGCCAAAAGCGGCTACGGCTTGAATTTGGAGGACGAACTCAAGCAGCTTCGCGCGCTGCGCGAAGTCGATAAAAAGCAGCCCATCGACCTTGTGCCCACCTTTATGGGCGCGCACGCCGTCCCCGAAGAATACAAGGCCGACCGCCGCGCGTATATTGACCTTTTGTGCAACACCATGATTCCCGCCGTCGCGCAGGAAAAGCTCGCGAAATTCTGCGACGTTTTCTGCGAAACGGGCGTCTTTACCGCCGAAGAATCCCGTGAAATTTTAGAAGCGGGCAAACAATACGGTCTGCTTCCGAAAATCCACGCGGATGAAATCGACCCCATCGGCGGCTCCGTTCTGGCGGGCGAAGTGGGCGCGGTTTCGGCAGAGCACCTGATCGTCTGCCCGAAAGAGGGCATCGAATCGATGGCCAAAGGCGGCACGGTCGCCTGCCTGCTTCCCGCGACGAGCTTCTACCTCGGCGCAACCTACGCGCCCGCGCGGCAAATGGTCGATGCGGGCGTGCCCGTGGCGATGGCGACGGACTTTAACCCCGGCTCCTGCCCGTGCTTAAATATGCAGCTTGTCATCAACCTCGGGTGCCTGAAATACCGTCTCACGCCCGAAGAAGTGCTCACTGCCGTCACGCTCAACGCCGCAGCGGCCCTGCGCCTTGCGGACAAGACCGGCTCTCTTGAAATCGGCAAGCCTGCCGACTTGGTGGTCTGGGACGCGCCCGATCTGGAATATCTTTGCTATCGCATGGGCAGTAACCTCGCCCGCACCGTGATCAAAGGCGGCAAAGTCGTCGCTCAAAATATCTGATACGGAGGAACATTCCAATGTCCAAACTGATCGAATTTATCCCCAATTTCAGCGAAGGCCGTGACGCGGCGCTCATCGGCGCGCTCGAGGCCACGGCCAAGAGCGTCCCCGGCTGCACGCTGCTCGACGTTCAGTCCGACGAAAACCACAACCGCTGCGTCTTTACCATGGTCGGCTCGCCCGAGGGCATTGAGGAAGTCGCATTCCGGCTCTGCAAAAAGGCGACCGAGCTCATCGACATGACGAAGCATCAGGGGCAGCACCCGCGCATGGGCGCAACGGACGTTATGCCCTTCGTTCCGACGATGGATGTGACGCTCGAAGAGTGCATCGACCTTTCCAAGCGCGTTGCCAAGCGCGTGTGGGAGGAGCTGGGCGTGCCGAGCTTCCTCTATGAAGACTCCGCTTCCTGCCCCGAGCGCCGCAATCTGGCCAAGTGCCGTCAGGGACAGTTTGAGGGGATGCCCGAAAAGCTGCTTCTGCCCGAGTGGGCGCCGGACTTCGGCGAGCGCCGCATCCACCCGACCGCCGGCATCACCTGCATCGGCGCGAGAATGCCGCTCATCGCCTACAATATCAACCTCGACACCTCCGATATTGAAGTTGCCAACAAAATCGCCCGCGCCATTCGCGCAGCCGGCGGCGGCTTCAAATATTGCAAGGCCATCGGCGTGAAGCTCGAAGAGCGCAACATCGCGCAGGTTTCGATGAACCTCGTCAACTATGAGGGCACGCCCATCTACTATGTCTTTGAAATGGTGCGCGCGCTTGCCGACCGCTACGGCGCAAGAATCATCGGCTCGGAGCTTGTGGGTCTGACGCCCGGCAAGGCGCTCTTCGACTGCGCGGAATACTATCTGAAGCTCGAAAACTTCGACGCACGCCGTCAGGTGATGGAATACCACCTGATCGGCATGGAATAAGGAGCAGCCCATGAAACTGGCGCAACTGCAAGTAAAAGACTTTGCCGATCTGCTGGCCTCGGACGCACCCGCGCCCGGCGGCGGCTCGGCGGCGGCGCTTGAGGCGGGTCTCGGCGCGGCACTGACCGCGATGGTCTGCAATCTGACCACCTGCAAGGAAAAATTTGCCGAATACAAGCAGGAGCTTACGGCCGTTGAGGCACGCGCGCAGCAAATCAAGGCGCAGCTCGTGGACGTGATGGACAGAGACACCGAGGCGTTTAACGCCGTCAGCGCCGCCTTTGCCCTGCCGAAGTCCACGGACGAAGAAAAAGCCGCCCGCTCGGCGGCCATCCAGTCCGCGCTCGAGGGCTGCACGAAAACGCCGATGGAGGCGATGGAGCTTGCGGCCGAAGCGCTCGAGCTGACGGCGAAAGTTCTGCCGCATTTCAACGAAACCGCCGCAAGCGACCTCGGCGTGGCCGCGCTTTCGCTGCGCGC
>CAZGOO010000150.1:0-566 GCA_964527505.1 uncultured Oscillospiraceae bacterium
CGATGGTCAGTTTCAGACCGGAAAGGTCGGTCTCGTCGCGCATATCGGAAATTTCCCGAATCTTTCCCGCTTTGATCAGCTCGGAAACTTTGTCGATGATGGCCTCGGTGGTGGTGGTGTAGGGGATTTCGTAAATTTCGATGAGGTTGCCCTCTTTGAGATACCGCCAGCGGGCGCGCAGCTTCACTGCGCCGCGCCCCGTGCGGTAAATTTCCGCCATTTCCGCCGGGTCATAGAGAATTTCGCCGCCGGTGGAAAAATCGGGGGCGGGGAGCGTCTGCAAAAGGTCGCAGTTCGGGTCGCGAATCCACGCGACGGCCGTTTTGCACACTTCGCGCAGATTAAAGCCGCAGATGTTGCTCGCCATGCCGACGGCGATGCCCATGTTGGCCGAAACGAGCACATTGGGATAGGCCGTGGGCAAAAGCGTGGGCTCGAGCATCGTATTGTCGTAGTTTTCGACAAAATCGACGGTTTCGCTGTCGATGTCGCCGAAAATTTCGGCGCAGATGGGGTCGAGTTTCGCCTCGGTGTAACGCGAAGCGGCATAGGCCATGTCGCGTGAG
>CAZGOO010000150.1:576-2988 GCA_964527505.1 uncultured Oscillospiraceae bacterium
CAGTTGCCTTTGGAATCGACAAAGGGAGTCAGCAGCGCTTCGTTGCCGCGCGACAGGCGCACCATCGTCTCATAAATCGCCGCGTCGCCGTGGGGGTTTAAGCGCATCGTCTGGCCGACGATGTTGGCGGATTTCGTGCGCCCGCCCGTGAGCAGTCCCATTTTGTACATGGTGTAAAGCAGTTTGCGGTGCGAGGGCTTGAAGCCGTCGATTTCGGGAATCGCGCGCGAGACAATGACGCTCATCGCATAGGGCATATAGTTTTCCGTCAGCGTGTCGGTGATGGGCTGCTCCTGCACCTCCGCGCGCAGACCCTCCACGCGCGAAGAATCGATATTCTTTTTCAGCTCGGGTTCTTTTTTCTTTCGTGCCATGATGCGTCCCTCTTAAGAAATGTCTGCCAGCTCGAGGTAGCGGCTGCCGTTTTCGGCGATGTAGTCTTTGCGGCCGGCCAGATTGTCGCCGAGCAGCAGGTCGAAGAAATAGGCGGTCTTTTCCGCGTCTTCGGGCATTACTTTCACAAGCCGCCGCGTCTCGGGATTCATCGTCGTCAGCCACATCATCTCCGGCTCGTTTTCGCCCAGACCCTTTGAGCGCGCGACGGTGCATTTCTGCGAGCCGATTTTGCTCATGATCTCCGCTTTTTCCTGCTCGGTATAGGCAAACCATGTTTTGTCTTTTGTGTTGATTTCAAAAAGCGGCGTTTCGGCGATGTAAACATAGCCCTCGCGGATGAGCGTCGGCACAAGGCGATAGAGCATCGTCAGAATCAGCGTGCGAATCTGGAAACCGTCGTAGTCGGCATCGGTGCAAATCACGATTTTGTTCCAGCGCAGCGCGCCGAGGTCAAAGGCGGCAAGGTCTTTGACGTGCTTGTCGCGCACTTCCACGCCGCAGCCCATCACGCGCAGAAGGTCTGTGATGATCTCGCTTTTGAAAATGCGGGCGAAATCCGCCTTGAGGCAGTTGAGAATTTTGCCGCGCACGGGCATGATGCCCTGAAATTCCGCGTCGCGCGAGAGCTTGACCGAGCCCATGGCGCTGTCGCCCTCGACGATGTACAGTTCGCGCCTGCTTGCGTCGCGGCTGCGGCAATCGACGAATTTCTGCACGCGGTTGGCAATGTCCAAACTGCCCGAGAGCTTTTTCTTCACGGTCAGCCTTGCGCGCTCGGCCGTCTCGCGGCTGCGCTTGTTGACGAGCACCTGGTCGGCGATTTTGTCCGCTTCGGCCTTGTTTTCGATGAAATACACCTGCAAACGGCTGCGGAAAAATTCCGTCATTGCCTCCTGAATGAACTTGTTGTTGATGGATTTTTTCGTCTGGTTTTCGTAGGAGGTCTGCGTGGAGAAGCAGTTTGTGACCAAAACGAGGCAGTCGGCCACGTCCTGATAAGTGATTTTCGATTCGTTTTTCACATATTTTCCGCTCTGCTTCAAATAGGCGTCGAGCGCGTAGACGAACGCATTGCGCACGGCCTTATCCGGCGCGCCGCCGTGCTCAAGCCACGAGGAATTGTGATAGTATTCCTGAATGCTCAGATTGCGCGAAAAGCAGCACGCGGCGGTAATTTTGAGCTTGTATTCGGGTCGGTCCTCGCGGTCGCGCCCCTTGCGCTCGGCCTGCCAGAACTGCGGCATGGTAAAGGCGTTGCCCTCGGAAAGTTCGTTAACATAATCCAAAATCCCGTTCGGGTAGAGAAATTCCGTCGTCTCAAAGGAATTGCCGACCTGATTGCGGAAGCGGAACGTGATGCCCGCATTGGCCACGGCCTGCCGCTTGAGCGTATCGAGAAAATACTCCGCAGGGATGTCGATGGAGGTGAAAACCTCCAGATCCGGCCGCCAGCGGAAGAGCGATCCGGTTTTTTTGCGGTCGGCGGGCTCTTTTTGCAATTTTCCGACGATGCTGCCTTTTTCAAAATGCAGGGAATATTTGAAGCCGTCGCGGTAGATGCGCGCGTCAAAAAACTCGGAAGAATACTGCGTTGCGCAGGTGCCGAGGCCGTTTAAGCCGAGGGAATATTCGTAATTTTCGCCGGAATTGTTCTGATATTTGCCGCCGGCGTACAGCTCGCAGAACACCAGCTCCCAGTTGTAGCGCTGCTCCTTTTCGTTCCAGTCAACGGGGCAGCCGCGCCCGAAGTCCTCGACCTCGATGCTTTTGTCGGCGTAGCGCGTGACGATAATCAGGTCGCCATGCCCCTCGCGCGCCTCGTCGATGGCGTTCGAGAGGATTTCAAATGCGGCGTGCTCGCAGCCGGACAGATCGTCCGAGCCGAAGATTACGGCAGGGCGCAGGCGCACGCGGTCGGCGCCTTTGAGGGAGGTAATGCTGTCGTTGCCGTAGGACTGTTTTTTTGCCATAAAATCACCCATATCTTGTGTGTCGATTCTTTTAGTATAACCAAAA
>CAZGOO010000151.1:0-2923 GCA_964527505.1 uncultured Oscillospiraceae bacterium
GCGAGCGTAAAGGCCCAGATGAGCGCGCGGATGATCGCCTTTGCGCCGCTTCGGTCGCGGACAAAGCGCATCAGCGACCGAAGAAGATTTGCAAGGACTGCCGCCGTGAGAAAGGGCAGCCACGCGTAGTACCAGTAGCTGAGCACCACGAGCGTCGCGCAGCCCGCGCCCGCAAGCGACCACAGGACGATTTCCGCGATGCGCGCGGGCTTCGGCAAGGGCTTTTCCGAAACGATTTGCTGTGCGACGGTCGCGCGCCCGGTTTGCGTTTCACCGCCCGCGGGAAGAACCATCAAAAGCGTCGCCAGCGCGGCAAGGACGATCATTCCGCCCGCGCCGACGAGCGAAAACACAAGCGCCGGCAGCTCAAAGGCGCTGAGCGCCGTGGGCGGCACGAGGCTGCAAATATACAGCCCCACGGCGAGGCTGCGCCGCCGTCCTTGCACGCTCAGGCCCCATTTGCCGCTGCGCAGCACGAGCACCGTCGCAAGCGCGACCATCGCCAGCATCGCCGCCGCGCCGAGCGGCACGAGCTTTCCGAGCGCCGCAAAGAGCACGGGCGGAAGCAGACTCAGGACATACAGCGCAATGCCCGAGGCAAGCAGCGCGCCGTTTCTGCGGGGGTCGTGCGCGCCGATGAGCTCGGAAATATCCCCGATGGCGCCGACGGCCGCGTCAAAGGCCGCCCGCTCGCTTTTGCCCTTGGCGCGCTCTTCGTCGTAGCGGTCGAGGGTGTTCTGCAAAATCTCCTCGCGCAGCTCCTGTATGCGCTTCGAGCGCCGCGCGTGGGCAAAAAGCGCGTCGATGTGCGCGCGCAGTTGTTCTTTCATCGTCATTCCTCCCATTCAATCAGACGGTCGAGCAGCGCGCGGGTCTGCGCCCATGCGGCCGCCTGCCGCCCGTATTCCTCGCGCCCCGCCGCCGTGATGCGGTAGTAGCGCCGCCGCGCGCCCGCTTCCTCCGAGCCCCAGTAGGATTCGATGAAGCCCTGCTCTTCCAGACGGCGAAAGGCCGTGTAGAGCGTGGCCTCTTTCAGCTCGAAGCCGCCGTCCGACAGGGCGCGGATGCGCTTGTTGATTTCGTAGCCGTAGCTTTCGCGCAGCATCAGCCGCGCCAGTAGAATCGTATCCGTGTGTCCGCGGATGAGATCTGCCGAAATTGCCATTGCGTCGCCTCCTTTGCGGTGATGTAGCCATTTTACCACGAGATACCTCGCTTGTCAAGGTATCTCATAGGAAAAATTTGCAGCGCGCGGCGCGTTTTCCTTGACTTTTTCGCTCCGAGGGGGTAAACTGAACATGGAATTGTGCAAAATAATGCAAAGAACAAGGAGATGCAGTATGAAATTTCGCGAAATGCCCTATACCCGCCCGGACGCCGAGGCGGTCAAAGCGCAGATTTTGTCGCTGGTCGAGCGCCTGAAAGCCGCGCCGGACTACGAAACCGCCCGCGCGGTGTTCCTTGAGATGGACGCGCTCTCGCGCCGCACGGAGACGCAGTTTACCCTCGCTTCCGTCCGCAACACCATCGACACGCGCGACAAATTCTACGACGCCGAGGTCGAATATCAGAACGAAGTCGGCCCCATTATCAATGAGGCCACGCAGCTTTGGACGCAGGCGCTGCTCGAAAGCCGCTTCCGCAAGGAATTTTCGGAAGAGTTCGGCGAACTGATGTTCACGAACGCCGAGCTGGATTTGAAAACCTTCTCCCCCGAAATCATCCCCCTCTTGCAGCAGGAAAATTCCGTCTCGCAGGAGTATACCAAGCTCATCGCCTCGGCGCAGGTGCCCTTTGAGGGCGGCGTTTACACGCTCTCGCAGCTCTCGCCATTTAAGACCGACCCCGACGACGCGCGCCGTAAGGCCGCGTGGATGGCCGAGGGCAAGTGGTTTAAGGAGCACCAGCCGGAGCTCGACGACATCTACGACCGCCTTGTCAAGCTGCGCGACGAGATGGGTCGCAAGCTCGGCTACGACGGCTACACCCAGCTCGGCTACTACCGCATGACCCGCAACTGCTACGGCAAGGCCGATGTGGAAAAATTCCGCGCCGCCGTGGTCAAATACATCGTTCCTCTGGCCGAGCGCATCAAGCGCGAAAGCGCCGCGCGCATGGGTCTTGCGTACCCCTTGAGCTTCTCGGACAACGCCTTGGAGTTCCGCAGCGGCAACCCGCGCCCCGCCGGCACGCCCGATGAGATTCTCGCGCAGGGCAAGAAGTTCTATGACGAGCTTTCGCCCGAGACGAGCGAATTTTTCCGCATGATGCTCGAAAACGAGCTGCTCGACGTTCTGTCCACCGAGGGCAAGGCTTCCGGCGGCTACTGCACGGGCATCCCCGACTACGAAGTGCCCTTCATTTTCGCCAACTTCAACGGCACGCAGCACGACGTGGAAGTCGTCACCCACGAAGCCGGCCACGCCTTTGCCTACTATATGAACCGCAAGCGCGTGCCGCTGAGCACCTCTTGGCCGTCGATGGAGGCGTGCGAAGTCCACTCGATGTCCATGGAATTCTTCGCATGGCCGTGGGCAGAGGGCTTCTTCGGCAAAGACACCCGCAAGTTCCTCTATAGCCACTTGGCAGGCGCGCTGCTCTTCCTGCCCTATGGCACGATGGTCGATCACTTCCAGCACATCGTCTATGAAAAGCCCGAGCTGACGCCCGCCGAGCGCCGCGCCGAGTGGCACCGCCTTCTGGGCATCTATATGCCGTGGCTGCGCCTCGACGGCGAGATCCCCGTCTACGGCGAGGGCGAGGGCTGGCAGCGCCAGAGCCACATCTACCAGAGCCCGTTCTACTACATCGACTACTGCTTCGCGCAGACCGTCAGTCTGCAATTCTGGGCGATGATCCAGAAAGACCCGAAAGACGCGTGGAAGCACTACATGGCCTACACCGTGCAGGGCGGCAGCCGCAC
>CAZGOO010000152.1:0-2896 GCA_964527505.1 uncultured Oscillospiraceae bacterium
TGGACGCCGCAGGGGAGTGTCTGGTAGCAACAGGCGCTTCCCTGTGTTTATTATATCACCATGCGCAAAATTGTCAAGCATTTCAGGCGAAAAATTGATATAGACAATCCCCCAGTCGCCTGCGGCGACAGTTGCCTGCGGGCAACCCCGTCGCGGCTCTGACAGCCCACTGGGCTGCCATTCACTCCCGCGACAGCGCTTCGCTACCCTTTGCACAAGGGGCCTTAGCGGGGCGTCGTGGGCGCCGCCCCCTACGGCCGTCTATCGGGTTGCGCTTTGCGCGGGTGGACCGTCGAGGACGCCGGTCCCTACGAGTGCGACTGTCCCGCGCGAAGCGCGGGAAAAGCCTCCCTCGTTGAGGGAGGCTTTTATTGGCTTTACGCACCTGATTGATTTTGCGCAGCCGATTGGGCTTGCGCAGCCGATTGGTTTCACGAACTCAATCGGTTTCACGAAGCCGAGAGGAGGTTTTCTACCATGCTCCGGGCTTTTTCGGTGGCCTGTTCGGCGGTCATGGTACCGTTAAAGTAGGCACGCGCCACGTCGCAAAGCGTATCGTGCACAGCCTCGTAACTTTCGTTACGGATGGTGACGGTATTGCAGCCGTAGAACGCCGCGTCGAGCATCGCCCGCGCCTGCGCGCTGTAATCAACGCCTTCGATGGTATAATGGCGGTAGAAAGTCACGCTGCTGTAACTGTTTTGCAGCACCGGCAGATTCACATCGCCCGCCGTTTCGAGTCTGGAAATCGGCTCGCTGCCGAGCATCGAAGAAAGCGCCTCGGCGGCCAGATCCGCCTTTTCGGTGTTGCAAACGGCCATATAGTAGCCCGCGTAGAGCTGCGTGCCGTTTGCGCCCACCTCTTCCATGGGGAAAAGCGCCGCGTTATTGCGCAGATAATTGACCGCCGTTTCCAGAGAATCGAGCGTGATGTCCGACTCCAACTTGACCTTTTGCCTGTTGAGCAGGTCATAGGCTTCGTTGGGGTGGGTCGCGAAGTACTCCAAAAGCTCCTTGGACTTGAAGTAGTCGCAGAATTTCAGGAGCGCGGCAAAGTGATCGCCATCGAACGTGCCCGTCGCAAAATCGACGTTGCCGCCGATGAACGCATCGACCAGCTTGGAAAATTGCGCGGCGCTGCTGTAAAGGTCGAGCGCGGTGTAGTTGTCCTTCACCGAAACCGCCTCAAAGAGCGCGGCGACCTCATCGAGGGAGTATGCGATCGGCTGCCCGTCCTGCGTCCAGAGGGAAGTGCCCTTGTCCGCGTAGAGAAGCGTCGCCTGAACGGAGAGCTGCGTGGGGATGAAATAGGCGCTGCCGTTTTTTGCGAAGGTATTGACCACGGCGGAGCAAAGGCCGTCCTCTTCAAAGAGCTCCTTGTTCGTTTTGCAAAGGTCTTTGAACATTCCGCGCTCGGCAAGAAGCTGCATCGGCTCAAGGCCGTTCGTTCCGAAGATGTCGATCTCGCCCGCTTCCATCGCCGCAAGCAGCGCATCGTCGGAGTCAAAGGTGCGCAGGCAAACGCTGAGATTTTTCCCCGGAATGTCGGCGCTGTTTGCCAGCGCGGCGTAGTACATGGGCATTGTGTTGATGCCGTAGTCCGGAGTATCCGATATCGTGCCGAGCGTCAAAACAACATTTTCCGTCTGTGCGACCGGAACGACATCGGACAAAATAACGGTTCCGCGATGCGTCAGGAACAGAAGTCCCCCATCGGGACGCACAACGATCGCCACGGGCTGCTGCCCGTCCTCTCCGAGCGCGGCAAGCGAGAGCGTTACGGTCGTTTCATCGGTAACGAACAGAAGCTCTTCCGGAATGTATGTGGCATACAGGCTGTTGCCGACCGATCTTGTGGGGAAATAGAGGTAAGTGCCGCCGCTGCACACGCAGCAGGCGCCCGGCGTGCCGTCGTAGCCGGTGCGGCAGCCGTCGTAGGAGAGCTGCTCGGAGTCGGCGGGGACGGGAACGAGGAAGCCCATTTGCGGGTTTTCGCTCGGGATGAGCGAATCCGGCGCGTAGCTGCCGACGCCCACATAGAGCTGCCCGTCGAGAACGAACATCCCCGTGTATTTGCGCTTGCCGCCAAGCTCAAAGGCGCTGTTTTTTGTGGGCATTTTGTAGGTCACGTCGCCGTCGCGGATAAGGGTCTGCAATTCCTCGCCCATGACGAGCGCGTAGATCGAGCCGTCGTGCTCCAGAATTTGCACGGTGTCTTCGGCGCTGATTTTATCCGTCCGAACCGTCGCCCAAGGCGCGCCGTTGAGATAGAAGGTGCCGTCTCCGTAGCAGAAGAACATCAGGCCCTTTGAGGTGTTCGTCAGGGCGGTCAGGAGCGATTTTTCGTAGTTGGGGCTGTTTTTCATGCGGGCGAAGGGGTTGGTAACTTCTTCGGCGTCAAACAGCGCGTTGAGCGCGCTCAAATCGCCGGAATCGGCGCGCTGAAGCTCCGAATCGAAGCGGTAGAAGCCCGTGTGCGTCATGAAAACATAGCCGTCGCCGTCGGCTACGACGCCGCAGACTCTTCCGAGCTCGGCAAAGCGCTCTTCGAGCGGGTCGGGCGCTTCGGTGGGCGGGGTGGTCGGTGCGGTGGGGTAGGAATTTGACGCGCAGCCGCATAAAATTGCCAGAAGCAGCAGCACGAGCGGAATCAGCTTTTTCATAGGGCACCTCATTTCCGCTTCTCATCGGAAGCGATTTTCGCCCATTATACCATAAAGCGCGCCGATGCGCAAGGCGGGCGCGTGAGAAAAATAATTGTTTACAAACGAAACGATTTGCGCTATACTGTTTTTGTATAAAATCACGGCAAACACGGAGGAAGCTCTATGATCCGTTCCATCGCGGGCAAAACGCCCGCTCTTGACCCCACGGCGCTCGTCGCCGAAAACGCGAC
>CAZGOO010000153.1:0-2880 GCA_964527505.1 uncultured Oscillospiraceae bacterium
AATAATCCGAACCCGTCTCCAATAATGAAGATCTGGTTCGGATTATATTGGTTTGGTGCGCGAGGCGGGACTTGAACCCGCACGTCCGGAGTGGACACTAGAACCTGAATCTAGCGAGTCTGCCAATTCCACCACTCGCGCGTATTGCGGCCAAAATCTCAACCGCTCGAATATGATAGCACGAAAATTTCGCTTTGTCAACTGTTATTTACGCATTTTTTTGTTTTTTGTAAAAAATTTCGCTTGCATTTATGCGCACTTCGTGCTAAAATTGCAATTCGTGCTTTACATTCAGAAATTTTTCGGTTCTAAAACTTCTAATCTTCGCATAAAGTGACATTGAAGTTTCCATAATCTGTTCAACAAAGGAGGTTCTATGAAAGCATCCAGTTTTCTCATCGCGACCGCGCTGCTTGCAAGCCTTGCCGTGATGCTGCTGATGCAGCCGCGCGCAGCGCTCTCTCCGTCGCAAACGCAGTCGGCTCTCGGAACGCAAGTTGAGGTCGAACAGGCCGATTGCATCTCGGGTTTACCGAGCGGTACATATGAGTCCGTCATTTTTGAAGACCCCGACGAAGGCGCGGCTGAGCCGCAAGCGCCCGCGCGCTTTGACGACGGTGTGAATGTTCATGTGCTTGTGGATGACCGGCTTTGCGAAATGACGCTGCACGACTATCTCATCGGCGTGCTGCTTGCCGAAATGCCCGGCTATTTTGAGCCCGATGCGCTCAAGGCGCAGGCCGTCGCCTCGCGCAGCTTCACGCTCTACAAGGCGAATGTCCACCGCCACGGGCAGGCCGATGTCTGCTCGAGCCCCGCGTGCTGCCAAGCGTGGAAAGACCCGACGCAATACGACGAAGCCACCGTCGCGGTCTTCCGCGAGGCGGTCGAATCGACCGACGGTCTGGTCGCGACCTACGAAGGCGAGGTCATCGAAGCGGCGTTTTTCGCCAGCACGGGCGGCGCGACCGAGTCGGCCGAGACGGTCTGGGGCAACGCAGTGCCGTATCTTCAGTCCGTCAAGAGTGTCGGCGAGGCGGAAGCGAATTACCACGGCATGACATTGTCCTACACGCCCGAGGAATTTTCCGCGCGCCTGCGCGAAACCTGCCCCGATTTGACCCTTGCGGACGAGCCCGAGCAGTGGCTCGGCGCGTCGGTCTTTACGCAGGGCGGCGGGCTGTCCTACGCCGAAATCGGCGATCAGCGCGTCTCCGGGCGCACCTTGCAGCGCGCGTTTGCGCTGCGCTCGACGCACATCCGCGTTTCTTTTGAAAACGGCCGCTTCGTCATCCGCACGCAGGGCTACGGCCACCGCGTCGGCCTGAGCCAGTACGGCGCGCAGGAAATGGCGCTGCGCGGCGCGCGCTTTGAAGAGATTCTCACGCACTATTATCAGGGCTGCGTCATCACGCAGCTCGTAAGCGACTGAACAATCCCGCCCTCTCGGGCGGGATTTTCACACAACTTCCACTTCGATGCGGCAGTCGATGGTTCCGGCCGTCTGCTCCTCGATGCGCACGCGGTAAAAAAGTTCGAGAACGCCGCCGCGCTCGTTCCATTCGGAGCGGACGCGCTCGGTGCGCACGCTCAAAAGAAGCGCGCCGAAGCCGAGGTCATAGAGCGTGCGCGATTCCTGCCCCTGCGAAAAGTGCATCTGCGTGCGCAGGTTTCCCGTGCGCGTGAGCGTCACTTCGTCTCCCGTGACGCAAAATTCCGTGGTCGTGCCCTCAAGACCCGTCAGCTCCGTCTCCTCATAGCGCAGGCAGACGGTTCCGTTTTCCGTGGAAAAGGTGCCGAATGTGACCAGCTCCGTCGTCTCGGGCGGTTCGTTTTCCGCCGTCTGGATTCCGCGAACGGTGATTTTTGCGCGCTGCTGCATGGCTTTCGCCTCCTTTTTCTGCTTATCATACGCAATCGCGCCGCAAAAAGCAAGCGCCTGTGACGCGAATGTAAAATTTTTTTCGTTTGGCGCTTTTTTGTGTGGAAAATCCGGCGCGACAATGCTATAATAAGAGATACGCAGAAAAGAAAGGATGTGCGGCATATGACCATTGAACTCTCGGGCGGCGAATTTCGCAGCCTTCTGGATCTGGTGTACATCGGCAACTGGATTCTCAATTCCACCCGCGGAAACGATCGCATCGTAGACTACGACCGCGTAGAGAGCAAGCTCTTCGGTCTGTGCAGCGCGACGGCGCTCGATTCGCTCGTGGAAAAGCGGCTGGGCGTGAGCTTCCCCTCGCGCGCTTTCGTGGAGGGCGGCATTCAAGACGCCATCGCCTATTATGAAGACGGCGTGTTCTTCGACATTCTGGCCGAGGAGCTGGCCAAGCGCGACATGGGCTACCCCGAAATCACCGCCGAAAACTACACCGAGCTGCAAGAGCGCATGGATAAGTACATGGACGAATTTAACGCCAACGGCGTGGAAAACATCTGCATCGATTGCATCGATACTGCCGATTAAGTCGAACCGAACTCTTGCCTCGCCCCATAGAGCAAGCTTGGCTGCTCCGTTTGTATAAAACGCCGCGCCGCCTTCCCCGCAAGGGGAAGGCTTTTTTACGCTTTACGCGGCACAGCACGCTGCAAATTTGCTTCAATCGTCGGCATCGGGGTACAAGGCTGTTGTCAAAATGCCCAGGTTTTGGCGGTAAATTTCGTCAAACTGCGAAAGCGGCAAGGGATTTTTCCCGAGGCCGACTTCGACCGTGTAGCCGGGGCGGTCGAATGTGAGCAAAAACCAGTCTTTGTAGCCCGCGAAGCCCGAGGCATAGGGCGTGTTTTCCAGCGCATAGCCGCTCAAATCCGCAAAACGCTCCCCGAGGCGGCGCGCGCCCGGCGGCTCGAGGTCGAGATACTTCCAGTAAATCACCT
>CAZGOO010000154.1:0-2843 GCA_964527505.1 uncultured Oscillospiraceae bacterium
GCGTATCGGTCGATACGCTCCGGGGTTTTCAAAGTCCGCCGAAAGGCGGGTTTTATTTTCCCAATTCCTCTTTGATGCGGGTGGAGGAGATTTCGGGCGTGCGGGGCAGGTACACGACCTCGCACTGCGACTTGAGGAAGTCGAACTTGCCCGCCCAGTCGTCGCCGATGACGAAAACATCGATCTCGTAGCGCGCCACATCGAGCGCCTTTTGCTCCCAGTTGCACTCGGGGATCACCAAATCGACATAGCGGATGGCCTCCAACATCGATTTTCGCTCGTCGTAGGAAAAATAGCTCTCCTTGTGCTTCTCGTCGCGGTTAAATTCGTCCGTCGAGAGGCCGACGATAAGATAGTCGCCCAGCGCTTTCGCGCGGCGAAGCAGATTGATGTGGCCGTAATGTAACAGGTCAAAAGTGCCGTAAGTCAGAACGCGTTTCATCGCTCGGCTCCTTTCAAAACTTCGGCAATGCGCGCGGCGCAGCGCTCGCTCGCGCGGCCGTCCTCGAAAATGCCGATTTCGTCGAAAAAATTGCGCAGACGCGCGGCGTAGGCCGCTTCGTCAAAGGTTTCAATGAGGCGCGCAAGCGCGTCGTTGCTCTCGGCAAGCGCAAAGGGAAGCGCCTCGGGGGCGAGGTAGAAATTGCGCGCCGCGCGGTAGTTATTCTGGTCGAGCGCGAAGCGCAGGCAGGGCTTCTTCGTGAGCGCGAAGTCGAACATACAGGAAGAAAAATCCGTGATGAGCAGATCCGTCGCGCAGAAAAGCTCGTTGAGATTCGGGTAGTGCGTCGCGTCCAAAATGCGCGCGCCGTCGTAGGCGAAAAGCCCCGCCGACTGCCCGTCCACCGCCGGATGCAGCCGCACCAGAAGCGACCACTCCCCGCCGAAGCGCGCGCGGCAGGCGGAAAGCAGGGGCTCCGCATCGAGCCGATAGGCATCCGTCGAGCGGTCGTCGCGGAAAGTCGGCGCGTAAAGCACCAGCTTTCGGCTCTCGGGCAGGCCGAGGCGCGCTTTGACCGCACGGGAAAGTGCCGAAGTGTCGCGGAAAAAGAGGTCGTTTCGCGGCGAGCCGAAGTCGGCGATCTCGCCGCCGTACCAGAACGAATTGCGATAAATTTCGTGCATGAAGCGTCCGTCGGAGACGATGAGGTCGATTTGCGACGAATCGCGCCGCGCATATTCGGCGTAATCCTGCCCGAGCGTGTCCAGCGCATCTTTTTCGATGCGCTTGAGGGCGAAGCCGTGCCATGTTTGCAGATAAAACTGCCCCCTGCGCTTGCGCCGCGCGCCTTTGCGGCAGTTATCCACCCACACGCGCGCCGTCGAGAGCGCGAAAATGCGCGCAAGCGAGTGGTTCTTGACCGCGCGCATCCCCTCGGGAAGCGGCGTGGCGGGGTCATTGAGCAGCCATAAAATCTCCGCCTCGGGGCACTGCGCGCGCAGCGCCTCGGCGATGGCCGCGGGATTGTCGGAAGCGGCGCGGCCGTAGAAACTGGAAAAGACCACGCGGTTTTTGCGGATGGGCAGAAGCCCCGCCAGCGCCCAGAGGGCGGCGGAAGCGGCAGAGTGAAGCGACATGGTTCAGTCCTCCTGCGCGCCGCGCAGACGCGCGCGGTTGCGATAGATCACGGTCAGGCGATAGGCCAAAATCAAACTCTCGGTGACGCTCACGGCGCAGCCGAGGCTCACGGTCGTCACGCGCCCGAGCGCAAAGAGCACCGCGAGCATCGCGATATGGCAAATCGTGCCGAAAATGACGGAATAGTTGGCGTGTTTGCTCAGCCCCATCGCGCTGAGCATCGGAAAGCCGCAGAGGTAGCTCGGCAAAATCACCACGCCCACGGGCAGCATTGCCCGCAAAATCTGCCCCGTCCCGGCATATTCTTTGCCGAAAATGAGCAGGCACAGAGGCTCCGCCCACACGAAAGCCGCCGTGCAGAAAAGGACGATGACGGGCATAATCACAAGCAGCACCCTGCGCACGAGCTTAAAATCGCGGTTTTTGACCATATAGGGGTACAAGCTGTCGGAAATGGGCGAAAGCGCGTTTTTTCCGGCGTTGATGAGCTTGTCGGCCGAGGTGTAAAGACCCGTGGCCGCGCCGCCGGCGGTGAGGAGGTCTAAAAGGACGGTGTTAAAGGCGGTATAGGCGGTCGTTGCGATGCGCGAGAAGAAAAAGGTCGAAGCGCGGCGCAACGCGCCAAGCGTCTCTTTGGCCGAGCAGCGGCAAAAGCGCAGGGAAAAGCGCCGATGCAGGTCAAACAGCGCCGCGCCGAGCGCGAGGGCGTTTCCGAGGATGTTCATCGCGGGAATGACGAGAATATCCTCCGGCCCGTGCAAGAACAGGAAGATGGCGGCCGTGAAGAGCGCGCGGATGGCGACTGTCCGCACGGTGACGGCGGTCATTTTCTCCAGCCCGCGGTAGAGATAGTCGGGGATGAGAGAAGTCAGCGCGGTCGCGCAGAAGCTCAGAAGCAGAAGCGCCTGCTTTTCCCGCCAGCTCGGAATCACCTGACAAAGCGCGAAGAGCACAACTCCCGACAAAAGGGCTAAAAGCAGCTTGCAGCGCGTGACGGCGGTGAAGATGCGGCGAAGCGCGGCTTCGTCGTCCCGTTTTTTGGAAACTTCTTCGGTCGCCGAGAGGAGAAACCCGAAATCGATGACGAGCTGGAAATAGACCATGATCGCCGTCACGACGCCCAAGGCGCCGAACGCGTCCGGGCCGAGCACGCGCGTTTCATAGGGGATGACCAGCAGGCTCAAAAGCGTGCCGGAAAATTGCAGCAGATAGAGCATCACGGTGTTTTTCAGCAGCGTGCCGCGCTTGCCGCGCAGATTGGGTC
>CAZGOO010000155.1:0-2829 GCA_964527505.1 uncultured Oscillospiraceae bacterium
CCCCAGTCTGCGTCGCTGCGCTCCGCATCCAGCCCCCTTTGCACAAGGGGGCCTTCTCTCTCAGGCAAATGCGCGGCCGGCTCCCTCAAAGGGGAGCCAAGTTTTCGATTATTTCAAAGAAGCACGATACTGTGCCATGTCCACAACCGTGCCCGTGCGGCGCGACTGTTCGAGCGCAAAGGCCATCAGGTGGCTTTCGACGCTGCGCGAGACGGAGGTGAGCGAATCGGGCTTCTGCGCAACAAATTCCTCCATGATGCCCGCGTCGCCGCCGCCGTGGCCGCTTCCGTTGGTGCGGATGTTGACGGTGCGGGTGGTGAACGTGTCGGCAGGGGAGGCCACGAAGTGGCGAATTTCCACTTTGCGTTCGGCGTCGTCGGCGAGAATTTCGCCGTTTTCGCACATAATGTGCAAGTTGCGATGCACATTGCTCGTCTGCGCGCTGAGGGAGAACGTCGCCGTCACGCCGTTTTCAAACTCCAGAATGCTGCTCATATGGTCGCAAACGTCGTTGTCGCAGCGGAACACGCAGCGGCCGTAGGGGCCGGTGCGCAGCGCTTCGTCGAGCGCCTCTTCCGTCGGCTCGAGGCAGACCACATCCGCCGGCCACTGGCCGAGAATGGGCAGATAGACCTTTTTTGCGTTGAAGCGGCAGCTTTCGGCGACGGGGCAGTCGCAGCAGCGCGCGGCCGAGCCCTCGGGCGCGTTTTCGGGCTTGAAATAGGTCAAAGAGCCGAAAGACGCGACCTTGGTGCAATGCGAGCCGACCAGATAGAGCAGCATATCCAGATCGTGGCAGCTTTTTGCCAGAATGATGGGGCTCGAGGTGGCTTCGTTACGCCAGTTGCCGCGCACAAAGGAGTGCGCCATATGGAAATTGCCGATGTTTTCCGAGTGCTTGATGGAAACGATCTTGCCGAGCTCGCCGGAGTCGAGAATCTGCTTGACGGTGCCGAAGAAATTGGTGTAGCGCAGCACATGGCAGACCGTCACGCGGCGGCCGAGCGCGGTCGCCTTTTCTTCGATGCGCAGGCATTCGACGGGGTCGGGCGCGATGGGCTTTTCCAGAAGAATGTCGTAACCGCAGTCGAGCGCCTGCATGGCGTGGGCAAAGTGGTCGCGGTCCTGCGAGCAGATGAGCGCCGCATCGGCGATCTTTCCGCGCGCGAAGAGCGCTGCGGCGTCGGAAAACAGGCCGCTTTGCGGCACATTCAGCGTGTTTCCCGCGTTTTGCAGACGGTCGGCACGCAGCTCCGCAACGGCGACGACCTCAATGCCGTGCTGCACCGCCCAAGTGCCGTAAATCATTCCGCGCGAACCCGCGCCGACAATGACGAGCTTCATAAAAATTTCCTCCGAAGTAAAATATGTGATGTCCTGTTATCCCAGAATCGCAAGCAGCAAAACGGGGATGCCGAGGGCGATGCGATAGTAGCCGAAGGCGGTAAAATCGTGCTTTTTGAGATAACCCATCAGGAAGCGGATGGCAAGCACCGATACGAGGAAGCTGACCGCCATGCCCAGAAGCAGCGCGGCAAGCTGCGGCGCGGTGAACGCCCAGCCGAATTTCAGGAGCTTCAGAAGCGAAGCGCCGAACATGACGGGAATGGCGAGAAAGAAGGTATACTCCGCCGCCGTTTCGCGCGAAAGGCCGAGCAGAATGCCGCCGAGAATCGTCGCGCCGGAGCGCGAAGTGCCGGGAATGAGCGCGAGCACTTGAAATGCGCCGATGAAAAGCGCATCGCGGACGGTGATTTCGTCGATCGACTGCGCGCGCGGCTTGCGGCTGCGGTTCATGCGCTCCACAAAGAGAAACGCGACGCCGTAAACGATCAGGGTGACGGCCACGGTGGTGGGGTTATACAGGTGCTCATCGAGCCAGTCGTCAAAGGGCAGGCCGATGAGCGCGGCCGGCAGACACGAAACGACGATTTTTCCCCACATCGCAAGGCGGTCTTTGCGCCACAGCGGCGCGCCCGAGGCGCGCTGCGCGCGGGTCGAAAAGGGGAGAAGTTTGCCAAAATAGAGCCAAATCACGGCCAAAATCGCGCCAAACTGGATAACGACCGTGAACATTTCCATAAATTCCGCAGTCAAAACCGCGCCATCACTTTTCCAGAGCGCATCTACAAGGATCAGATGCCCCGTGCTGCTGATGGGCAGCCACTCCGTGATACCCTCGACGATGCCGAGGAAAATAATTTTGAGCCAGTCAAGAAAATTCGTCGGAAACACCTCCTGCGGCAGTCTATGGCCGCAGGCGCTATCATAGCACATTTTCCTTTGCGCGTCAAGAAGCGACTTACGCTTCAAAAACGGGCGAAAGGGAAGCGCTATGCCTCGGGCCAAACGGTCGCGTCGAAGCGCTTCAAGGCAGAGACGAGCGCGTCGTAGACTTCTTTGCGCACGGCGTCGTAGTAATTGCCCTCATAGAGCGCGACGGCGGATTTCGCGTTGACGATGCGATAGCGCGGCAAAACACCCTCGCCGCGGTCTACGGCTGCAGCGGCGGTATAGCCGATAACGCTAAGGTCGGTCGTTCCGCTTTCGCGGTGCTTGCGCAGACGGATGTGTACAATGGCCGAGAGCGTAACCGAGTCCTCTTCCACGCGGCAGAAGTCACCCAAGCCGTAGGCAATCACGGCGGTTTTTTCCACGCCGTTGCGCGTGACGGTGCGCGTTTCGATTTTTGCCGCGCGGTGCGAGTGCGAGCCGAGAATCACATCCACGCCCGCCGAAATGAGATAATTCGCGATTTTTTCCTGCGTGGGAAGAATCGCGTCGTTGTTTTCGCTGCCCCAGTGCAGCCCCGCGACGATGAAATCGGGG
>CAZGOO010000156.1:0-2828 GCA_964527505.1 uncultured Oscillospiraceae bacterium
TGCCCGCGCAGGCGGCGGTGATGATGGCGACGGTCTGCGGCGCGCGCGCGCAGGGGCGCGAGGCGGAGTGCGGCATGATTAAAGTCGGCATGGACGCAGACCTCATCCTCTTGGACTTCACGCAGCCGCACCTGATGCCCTGCCATAACGTTTTGTCGCACTTGGCCTACGCCGTGCGCGGAAACGATGTGGTGATGACCATGGTGCGCGGCAAAATCCTTTATGCCGCGGGCGAGTACAAGACCATTGACCTGAATGAAGTGGTGCGCGAACTGGCGCAGTACGCGATGCCGAAGCTCTTCGGCGCGGAAGGGGCGAAATAATGGAGCAGCGCAGACAAAATTACCTGACCGGCGCGGCGACACTGTCCATTGCCATCATCGTCGTCAAAGTCATCGGTATGCTCTACAAAATCCCCCTCAAACGCCTCATTGACGACGCGAGCTTCGGCTATTTCAACACCGCTTACGACATCTACTCCGCGCTTCTGGTCGTAGCCAGCACGGGTCTGCCCGTGGCGCTCAGCCGCCTCGTCTCCGAGGCCAACGCCCTCGGGCGCACGCGGCAGGTGCAGCGCATTTTCCACACGGCGCTCGTGGCCTATGTTTCCGTCGGCGCCATCGGCACGGGACTGATGGTTTTCTTCCCGAAATGGCTCGCCGGCACCGTCATGCACAACCCGAACGCGTACCTTGCCATCTTCATCTTGGGCCCGTCGGTGCTCTTTATCTGCATCGCCTCGGCCTGCCGCGGCTACGCGCAGGGCATGGGCAATATGCGCCCGACGGCCGTGAGCCAGATTATTGAAGCCCTGTGCAAAATGATTCTCGGCCTTGCGCTCGTTTGGGTCGTTCTGCGCTACACCTCCGACGGCACCGTCGCCGCAGGCGCGACCATCGGCGGCGTGACGGTCGGCTCGCTCCTGTCTGCGACCTATCTTCTCATCCGCCACCGCCGCAACCGCCCCGAAAAAGGCACGCTCACGGGCGAGGTCGATTCCGTCGGCGCGACGGCCAAAAGGCTCATCTCCATCGCGCTTCCCATCACGCTCGGCGCGGCGAGTATGCAGATTATCAATTTGCTCGACTCGTCCACTTTAATGGGGCGCATCGTCTACGCCGCCGAGCAGACGCAGGAGGGCGCGGGCAACATCGTCGGCACGCTTCTTGCCATCGCGCGGCAAAACCCGCCCACGCTCGAAGAGGGGCAGACCCTCACCCACGCGATTTTGTCGCAGCACGCGGCGGACACCGCCAAGGGCATCTACAATTTCGCCCAAACCATTTTCAATTTCCCCATCGCCTTTATTCCCTGCATCACCGCCGCCATCATCCCCGCCATCTCCGCGCGGCGGGCGGTCGGCGACCGCGCGGGCATCCGCTCGGTGCAAAATTCCTCGATGCGGCTGATGTCGCTCATCGCCGTGCCCTGCGCGGTGGGGCTCTTCGTTCTGGCAGAGCCCATCATGGCGCTGCTCGGCGGCTACTCCGGCACGCGGCTCGAGCTTGCCTCCACGCTTCTTGCCATGCTCGCGCCGACGGTCGTGGTCAGCAGCATCAGCACGATGCTCATCGCCACCTTGCAGGCGCATGACCACATGGTCATTCCCGTGATCAACACGCTCATCGGCAGCGTTTTGAAAGTGGTTATCAACTACATCCTCGTCGGCAATCCGAACATCGCCATTTTGGGCGGCCCGATCAGTTCCTTTCTCTGCCTGACGGTCGTCATGACGCTCAACCTCATCGCCACGCGGCGCCTTTTGCAGGACCCGCCGAAGCTCCTTGCGCCTCTGTGCCGCGCGGCACTGGCCGCGCTTGCCATGGGGCTTGTGTGCGCGCTGACCTACCACGGCCTCGTGCGCCTCGGCCTCGGCGTGACAATGAGCTGCGGCGCGGCCATCGTTGTGGCCGTGGCGGTCTACGCGGTTTTGGCCATCTGCCTGCGTGTGATTCTGCGCGAGGACTGCCTGCTTCTGCCCAAGGGCGAAAAGATCGCGAAGCTCCTGCATATCCGCGCGTAAATCGGGAAATCTTTGAGGGGACATTGCCCCCGAAAGCGAGGAAACACCATGAACAAAAGCGAACTGGCCGCGCAGATCTCCGCGCGCTGCGGCCTGAGCAAAAAAGATGCCGAGACGGTGCTTGGCGCAATGTGCGACGTGATTACGCAAACGCTTGCGCAGGACGGGCGCGTGCAGCTCACGGGCTTCGGCACCTTTGAAGTGCGCAGCCGCGCCGCGCGCACGGGCAGAAACCCCAAAACCGGCGAGGCCGTTGCCATCCCCGCCACCCGCAGCGCCGCCTTTAAGCCCGGCAAGGCGCTCAAAGAGGCGGTAGAAGCCTAAAAAACACGGGGCGGAGCGCGCCTCCGCCCGCAAAATCCCAAAGGGAGACACACTTATGCGACTGGACAAATACTTAAAAGTTTCGCGGCTCATCAAGCGGCGCACCGTCGCCAACGAAGCCTGCGACAATGCGCGCGTCACCGTCAACGGCAAGCCCGCCAAGGCTTCTTATGAGGTGAAGGTCGGAGATGTGCTGCGCATCGCTTTCGGAAGCCGCACGCTGGCCGTGGAAGTGCTGGCCGTGGCCGACGCCGTGCGCAAGGACGACGCTTCGGCCATGTACCGCGAGCTTCCCGAAACCTGAGCAAAAAAGAAAAAGCCGAAAGGAGCGAAGCTCCTTTCGGCTTTGTTTTTTATCGTTGCTCGTTATCGATCATGTCCTGCGTGACCTCGGATTCGGGCCACTCGGTCGATTCGTACTGGCGATAGATGTCCAGACCCGAGCCTGCGGGGATGAGCTTGCCGATGATGACATTCTCTT
>CAZGOO010000157.1:0-2820 GCA_964527505.1 uncultured Oscillospiraceae bacterium
TAGCAGATGCCGAGAATCGGAACGCCCGCTTCAAAAATGCGCGCATCGACCTTCGGCGATTCGGGGTCGTAGACGCTGTTCGGCCCGCCGGTGAAGATAATGCCCTTCGGCGCGTCGGCAAGGATCTTCTCCAGGGGC
Organism: uncultured Oscillospiraceae bacterium; assembly: GCA_964527505.1. Lineage (GTDB taxonomy): Bacteria > Bacillota > Clostridia > Oscillospirales > Oscillospiraceae > JAZOXB01. The sequence goes on from CAZGOO010000157.1 coordinate 139, forward strand.
GTGGTATGCGGAAGAACCTCGCAGTAAACATGATTTTCGCGCACGCGGCGCGCGATGAGCTGGTTGTACTGCCCACCGAAATCCAGAACGATAATTTTTTCCATAATTCTTACTCTCCTCGGAATACAAAGCCGTTTTCGTCCGCGCGTTCGATGATGGCGAGCGACTCAATCTTATAGCCCTGTTCGCGCAGACGGTCGCCGCCGTGCTGGAAGCCTTTTTCCACGGCGATGCCGATGCCGGCAAGGGTCGCGCCCGCTTCTTTGACGATGTCGCAAAGGCCGCGCAGCGCTTCGCCGTTGGCAAGGAAATCGTCGATGATGAGCACGCGCTCGTGCGCGCCGAGCCATTCGCGCGAGACGATGAGCGTAACCTTTTTATGATAGGTATAGGAGAAGATCTCGCTGCGGTAGAGGCCGCCTTCGATGTTGTCGCTCTTGGCCTTTTTCGCAAAAATCATCGGGATGCCGAACGCGGCGGCGCAGGCGGTCGCAAGGGCGATGCCGCTGGCCTCGGCGGTGAGAATGATTGTGGGTTTCGCGTCGGCAAAGCGGCGGTAAAATTCCTGCGCAACGGCCTGCATCAGCTTGATATCGATGCGATGGTTGAGAAAGCCGTCCACTTTGACGATATTGCCGGGCAAAATCCTGCCCTCTTCGCGAATACGCTGCTGCAAATATTCCATAGGGATGCTCCTTTTTGAAGAATGGTGCTTCGCACGGTACAATATATTGATTATACGGTCGAACGGGCGAATAAGCAAGCGCAAAATCTCTTTTTTTCGGAGATTTTTCCGAAAAACGGACGTCCGTTTCTGTGAAATCCGCACAGCGCGGCAAAATCGGCGCTTCGCGCTTGCAATCGGCGGCGATCTGTGCTAAACTGAGAAGAAAAGGAGGAGTGTGAAATGGCAAAAAAAATCACCCGCATCGTTCTGACCGGCGGCCCCGCAGCGGGCAAGACGACGCTCATCAGTCGCATTTTGAAGGAATTCCGGCAGGACGACGGCTGGCGCGTGATCACCGTCCCGGAGACGGCGACCGACCTGATCTCGGGCTTCGGCATCAAGCCCTTCGGCGGCTGCGTGACGATGCTTGAATTTCAGTATTTCGTCATTTCCGATCAGCTCCACAAGCTGCGCCTTGCGCTGCGCGCGGCGCAGACCGTGCCGGAGGAAAACGTGCTCATCATCTGCGACCGCGGCCTGTTCGACGACCGCGCCTACATTTCCGAAGAGGAATTTCACGAAGTGCTCGGCTCGTTCGGCATCACGCAGGAAGAGGCCCTCGGCTACTACGACGCGGTCTTGCATCTCGTTTCCTGCGCCAAAGGCGCGGAATTTGCCTACAATTTCGGCAACGAAGCGCGCTATGAGCCCTTGGAAGTTGCGCGGGAAAAGGACGATTTGACCCTGCGCGCGTGGTCGGCGCACCCGAATCTGCACGTCATCGACAACTCCGTCAATTTTGAGGACAAGCTCGAGCGCGGCCTGCGGGCAATTTATGCCGCCGTTGGGCAGTGCGTCCACGGAGCCGTCTGGCATAAATATCTCGTGGAGCTGCCCGATACCGAAGCGCTGCGAAAAAACTACGGCGCCGTCGGGCTCGACATGATGCAAACTTATCTCACCTCGCCCGAGCCGAACGTCGTGCGCCGCGTGCGCCAGCAGAAAAACGGCGAGGAATATCTCTATTTCTACACCGAAAAACACACTCGCGAGGGCGACCGCTGGGAGACGGAAAAACCTATCTCCGAAAAAGAATACATCCGCTATCTCATGCAGGGCGACCCTGCGCTGCACGCCGTCCACAAGGTCAAGTACCGCTTTTCTTACGGCGGCCGCCGCTTTGAAGTGGACATTTACCCCTTCAGCCGCGACCGGGCGATTTTGCGCGCGGCGCTGCCCGAAGGGGAGTGCGACCCCGCCGCGCCGCAAGAGATTCGCATTTTGCGCGAGGTAACGGACGACCCTGCATTTCGCAACCACACGCTGGCAGACCGCCAGAAGCTCTGATTTCGGATGAAAATTTACACGATTTCCACGCAATCGGTGCGCCGCGTGCCCGAAAGCGACTTGCGCCGATTGCTGCCGCAGCGCTTTGCCCGCGCGCAGAATTTTTTGCGCGAGGAAGATCGGCTTCGCACGCTCGGCGCGGGGCTGCTTTTGCACTGCGTACTCGGCGCGGACGAAACCAAAGTGCAATACGGCGCGCAGGGGAAACCCTATCTTCCGGGCGGGCCGCAGTTTAGCCTCTCGCACAGCGGGGCTTGGGCGGTTCTTGCCGTAGACGCGCAGCCCGTCGGCGTGGATATTGAGCTTATCCGCCCGCGAAGCGCCGCGCTTGCTCCACGCGTTTTCGCTGCGGACGAGCTTGCGTGGCTGCAAACATCCCCCTTGGAAAATTTTTACGTTCTCTGGACGCGCAAGGAGAGCATTCTCAAGGCCACGGGGCTGGGGCTGACCTTGCCGCCTGCAAGCGTGCACGCGCTGCCGCTTGACGGCCCGAACCGCGCAGACGGTACCGACTGGTACGCAAGCCATCTGCGCCTCGGCGATTATGTGCTTGCCTGCGCCGCCATGCGCCCGCCCGACCCGCTCGAGACGGAGGAAATTTTCCCGTAAGTTCGCCCGCAGGCGGGCAGGGAAGAGGATACCGACCAAAAATGCAACAGACCCGCCAA
>CAZGOO010000158.1:0-2817 GCA_964527505.1 uncultured Oscillospiraceae bacterium
ACGCCGCAGTTGCACATGGTGGACTTGACCTTGTAGAGGCTGCGGGCCACGTTGTCCTGCAAGGAGCCGGCGTAGGTGACATAGGAGTCCACGCCCTCTTCAAAGGACAGGCCCGTCTTGCCGCCGAGGTCGTAGCGCTGCCAGTTACGCGCGCGGTTCGAGCCCTCGCCCCAGTATTCCTTGACGTATACGCCGTTGACGAGCAGCTTGTTCGTCGGCGATTCGTCGAAGCGGGCGAAGTAGCGGCCGAGCATGATGAAGTCCGCGCCCATGGCCAGAGCCAGCGTCATGTGGTAGTCGTGGACGATGCCGCCGTCGGAGCAGATGGGCACATAGATGCCCGTGTCGCGGAAATATTCGTCGCGCGCGGCGGAAACCTCGATGAGCGCCGTCGCCTGACCGCGGCCGATGCCCTTGGTCTCGCGGGTGATGCAGATGGAGCCGCCGCCGATGCCGACTTTCACGAAGTCCGCGCCGCACTCGGCAAGGAAGCGGAAGCCGTCGCGATCGACCACGTTGCCCGCGCCGATTTTGACGCTGTCGCCGTATTTTTCGCGCACGAAGTCGATGACTTTTTTCTGCCAGATCGAATAGCCCTCGGACGAGTCGATGCACAGAACATCCGCGCCCGCTTCGACCAGCGCGGGGATGCGCTCGGCGTAGTCGCGGGAGTTGACGCCCGCGCCGACCATGTAGCGCTTTTTCTCATCCTGAAGCGCCAAGGGGTGCTCCTTGTGCTCGGCGTAGTCCTTGCGGAATACGAAATAGAGCAGGCGATCGTCTTCATCCACGATGGGAAGCGCGTTGAGCTTGTGCTGCCAGATAATGTCGTTGGCTTCGCGCAGCGTCGTGGAGGCGGGGGCGGTGATGAGCCGCTCACGCGGGGTCATAAACTCGCGCACTTTCACATCCGGCTCCATGCGGCTGACGCGGTAGTCGCGGCTTGTGACAAGGCCGAGCAGGCGGCCGTTCGGCGTGGCGTCCTCGGTGATGGCGACGGTGGAAAAACCGTTTTGCGCCTTGAGGGCGAGGACGTCTGCAAGCGTGTGCTCGGGCGTGAGATTCGATGCGCTCGGCACGAAGCCCGCCTTGCTGCTCTTGACGCGGCGCACCATCTGCGCCTCGCTTTCGATGGACTGCGAGCCGTAGATGAAGGACAGGCCGCCCTCTTTGGCCAGCGCGATTGCAAGCGTGTCGTTGGACACGGACTGCATAATGGCCGAAACCAGCGGAATATTCAGGCTGACGGGGCATTCTTCCTGCCCTTTGCGATAGCGCACGAGGGGCGTTTTGAGGGTAACGCGGTCGGGTGTGCAGCCTTCGGGCGTGTAGCCGGGCACGAGCAGATACTCGCTGAAGGTGTAGGAGGGTTCGGGATAGTAGTAAGCCATGGTCGGATTCCTTTCTTTATTTGAAATATTCTACTGCCGAGGCGAAAAGCCCCATTTCGTACTGACCGGGAACATTGCGATAAAGTCCCTTTCCGATGCGCTCGGAATGCCCCATTTTGCCGAAAACGCGGCCGTCGGGGGAGGTGATGCCCTCCACGGCGCAGACGGAGCCGTTGGGGTTGAAGTCCGAATCCATCGTCGGCGCGCCGGAAAGGTCAACATACTGTGTGGCGATCTGCCCGTTTGCGGCAAGCTGCGTGAGCAAATCGTCGGAGGCGAGGAAGCGCCCCTCGCCGTGGGAAATGGGGACGGTGTAAATTTCGCCCACCTGCGCCTTGGCAAGCCACGGGGATTTCACCGAGCACACGCGCGTTTGCACCATGCGCGACTGGTGGCGGCCGATGGTATTATAACTCAAAATCGGGCAGGATGCATCCGTGTCGATGATTTTTCCGTAGGGAACGAGGCCGAGCTTGATGAGCGCTTGGAAGCCGTTGCAGATGCCGAGCATCAGGCCGTCGCGCTGCTCGAGAAGCGCCGTGACCTGCTCCTTGACCGCCGCATTGCGGAAGAAGGCGGTAATGAGCTTGGCGCTGCCATCCGGTTCGTCGCCGCCGGAGAAGCCGCCGGGCAAAACGATCATCTGCGCGCGCTTGACCGCCTCGGCGAAGCGCTCGACGCTGCGCTCGACATCCGCGCCCGTCAGATTTCGGACGATGAAGAGCTCCGCTTCCGCGCCCGCGTCCAAAATCGCGCGCTGCGTGTCGTATTCGCAGTTCGTGCCGGGGAACACGGGGACAAGCGCTTTCGGGCGCGCGGTTTTCACGCTCGGAGCAACGCGCGCGGGCGCGTCGTAGGTAAACACGGGAACTTCCTGCGCGCTTTGCGCGGCGCGCGTGGGATAGACATCTTCGAGAGTCGCCGCGTGCAGAGCGTAAAGCTCTTCGATATTCGCTTCGTCCTGCGCAAAGCGGAGGACGGGCGCTTGGGTCGTCTCGCCGATTTTTTTCGCCTCGGGGAGGGAAATTTCCCCGCACAGCTCGGCCACGATGCAGCCGCACAGCGGCGCGTGGATATTTTCGGTCAATGCTTCGCAGGCGGTAAAGCCGACGGAGTTGCCGAAGGACATTTTCATCACGGCCTCCGCGATGCCATGCTCCACCGCATAAGCGGCGCAGACCTTGCCCTGCGCACAAAGCGCGCGGAAAGATTCCCAGCTTTGCGTCAGGCGCTCGGGCGAGCCGTCCGCTGCGCCGAAGAGGTAAACGGGGTGCCCGGCCTGCTTGAATTCGGGGGAGAGGACTTCGCTTTTTCCGATGGGCGCGACGGCGAAGGAGATGAGCGTGGGCGGGACATCGTGGTCGAGGAACGTGCCGGACATGGAGTCCTTGCCGCCGATGGCGGCCGCGCCGAGCTCCAACTGCGC
>CAZGOO010000159.1:0-2800 GCA_964527505.1 uncultured Oscillospiraceae bacterium
CCCCCGCCGGCGCGGCGCTCGGTCTGCCGCTGGACGAGATCGACCGCAAGGTATTCTTCGTTGAACCCGAGGCGCAGCTTAGCCCCATCGCCTGTGCGTATATCCGCGCGCGCGGCGCAGACCGTCTGTGCTCCTACGGCGACTGGGCAGCTCTGTCCGATCCCTGCGATGCCGCAACCGCCGCATATCTGAAAGAGGAAGTTTCCGACGGCGTGATCGCCCCCGACTACACGCCCGAGGCGCTGGAAATTCTCAAAACCAAGCGCGGCGGCAACTACAACGTGGTCAAAATCGACCCCGCGTATGTGCCCGCAGTGCAGGAATTTAAGGATGTATTCGGCATTACCTTTGAGCAGGGGCGCAACAATTTCAAAATCGACGCTTCCCTTTTGGAAAACATCGTAACGAAAAACCGTGACCTGCCCGAAAGCGCGAAGCGCGATATGCTCATTTCGCTCATCACGCTCAAATACACGCAGTCGAACTCCGTCTGCTATGTGAAAGACGGTCAGACCGTCGGCGTGGGCGCGGGTCAGCAAAGCCGCATCCACTGCACGCGCCTTGCCGGCAACAAAGCCGATCACTGGGCGCTGCGCCGCCATCCGAAGGTGCTCGCGCTTCCGTTTATCGACGGCATTCGCCGCCCCGACCGCGACAACGCCATCGATGTGTACCTCTCCGACGAGTGCGAAGATGTGCTTGCCGACGGCGCATGGCAGCGTGTATTTAAGGAACAGCCCGAAGCGCTCACCGCACAGGAGCGCAAAGCGTGGCTTTCGCAGCAGCAGGGGCTGACCGTCGGCTCGGATGCGTTCTTCCCCTTTGGCGACAATGTCGAGCGCGCGCGCAAGAGTGGCGTGGCCTACATCGTCGAGCCGGGCGGCTCCATCCGCGATGACCATGTGATTGAAACCGCCGACAAATACGGCATCGTTATGGCCTTTACCGGAATGCGTCTGTTCCACCACTAATAAATAATCGGCACTTGCCGCAGACGGAAAAACCCGTCTGCGGCAAAGTCGCAGGAGGATGAAGATGAAACTGATGGTCATCGGCGGCGGAGGCCGCGAGCACGCAATCATCAAAAAGCTGAAAGAAAATCCGACCGTGGAGGTCATTTACTGCCTGCCCGGCAACGGCGGCATCGCGCGCGACGCCGTGTGCGTCCCCGAAATCGGCGCGACGGACATCGCCGCGCAGGTTGCCTTTGCCAAAGCGCACGCAATCGACTATGCCGTCGTCACGCCGGACGACCCCTTGGCGCTCGGCGCGGTCGATGCCTTGAACGAGGCGGGCATTTCCTGCTTCGGCCCGAGGGCAAACGCCGCGCAAATTGAAGCAAGCAAGGTATTTTCCAAACACTTAATGAAACAATACGGCATCCCGACCGCCGCCTACGAAGTCTTTACGGACGCCGAGAGCGCCTGCCGCTATATTGACGCGCAGGGCGCGCCCATCGTGGTCAAGGCCGACGGCCTTGCGCTCGGCAAGGGCGTGATTGTCGCGCAGACGGTCGAAGAGGCGAAAGCCGCCGTGCGTTCCATGCTCGAAGAGGGCGCATTCGGCGCCTCCGGCGCAAGAATCGTCATTGAAGAATTTATGCAGGGGCCGGAAGTGTCCGTTCTGAGCTTTACGGATGGCGAGACTGTCGTTCCCATGTGCTCTTCGATGGATCATAAGCGCGCTTTCAACGGCGACGAAGGCCCGAACACCGGCGGCATGGGCACCGTCGCGCCGAACCCCTACTACACGAAAGAAATCGCGGACGAATGTATGGAAAAAATCTTCCTGCCGACCGTCCGCGCGATGAAAGCCGAGGGTCGGCCGTTTCAAGGCTGCCTGTATTTCGGCCTCATGCTCACGGAAAACGGCCCGAAAGTGGTGGAATACAACTGCCGCTTCGGCGACCCCGAGACGCAGGTCGTCCTGCCGCTTCTGAGAAGCGACCTTTTGACCGTGATGCTTGCCACCACGAACGGCACGCTCAAAGACACCCCCGTGGAATTTTCCGACGAGAGCGCCTGCTGCGTGATTCTGGCCTCCGAGGGCTACCCGAAAAAATACGAAAAGGGTTTTGTCCTCTCCATGAGCGAGGAGGCCGCCGCGCACGCATACATTGCCGGCGCAAAGTCGGACGGCGAGCGACTTGTCACCTCCGGCGGGCGCGTTTTGGGCGTTACCGCCGTCGCGCCGACGCTTCGCGAGGCAGTTGCGCAGGCTTACCGCCTTGCGGACGGCGTTTCGTTTGAAAATCGCTATTTCCGCCGCGATATCGGGCAAAAAGCCCTGCAAAAGGAGGAAATCTAATGGTATACCGCGTTTTTGTTGAGAAAAAAGAGGGGCTTTCGCCGGAATGCGCGGAGCTTCTTTCGAGCTGTCGCTCGTTTCTTTCCATGCGAGGACTGACGCGCGTGCGCGTTTTGAACCGCTACGATGCCGAGGGCATCGAAAAATCGCTTTTTGACTATGCCTGCAAGACCGTCTTTTCCGAGCCGCCGCTCGATACGGTTGCCTCCGAGGCCGATGTGTCGGGCGCCTGCGCCGTCGTCGCCGTCGAGCCGCTGCCCGGGCAGTTTGACCAGCGCGCCGACTCCGCCGCGCAGTGCATTCAGCTTCTGAGCCGCAGTGAGCGCCCGCGCATTCGCACCGCGAAGGTCTACGCGCTCTACGGCGAAGTGTCCGAAGCCGAGCTTGAAGCATTCAAGCGCTATGTCATTAACCCCGTAGAGAGCCGCGAGGCGTCCATGGCGCTGCCGCAGACCCTCTCCGAGACGCTCGGCGAGCCGAAGCCCGTGGCAAA
>CAZGOO010000160.1:0-2791 GCA_964527505.1 uncultured Oscillospiraceae bacterium
GTGAAAGGGCGGTGTCTTAACCACTTGACCAACGGGCCTGGTAGCGGCAATCTGACTCGAACAGATGACAACACGGGTATGAACCGGGTGCTCTACCAACTGAGCTATGCCGCCATATTGCCATCTCCGAAAGACAGCGGGCTAATTATACAGGCATTTTTCTCATTTGTCAAGTGCTTTTTTGAAAATTTCTGAATTTTCTTCGTCGAGCAGATTTGCCAGCCGCAAAAGCGCCTCCTGCGCCTCCTGCGCGGAGAGATTTGCGTACTGAAAAACCACCGTGCCGCGCTCGGCGGGCGCGCAGAGCGCATAGTCGCTCAAAAATCGCAGACGAAGCCCCAGCCGCGCGGCCGATTCGCGAAGCGCGGCGTCGGAGCGGTCGGTGTGCAGATGCAGAAGAAAATGCGTGCCCGCGTCCTGCTCGCGCACCGTGCAGCGCCCGCGCAGTGGGCCGCTTGCAAGCTGAGAGAGGATCGCTTCGCGGCGGTCGCGGCAGCGCTTGCGCAGGCGGTTGAGGTGGCGCTCGTAGCCGCCGGAGTCGATGAAGCGCGCCAAGGCGTACTGCTCCAGCGCCGGGACGGTGCAGGCGTAAAAGCCGAGCGTTTCGCGAAAACGCTCCAGTAGCTGCGGCGGCAGACACAAAAACGCCACGCGCAGAGACGGCGCAAGCGTCTGCGAAAAGGTGCTGACATAGATCACCTGCGCGCCGCCCGCGCGGGAAAAGAGCGGCGCAAGGGGCTGTCCCGTGTGGCGAAGCTCACTGTCGTAGTCGTCTTCGACGATGCAGCGCCCCGCTTGCGCGCCCGCCCAGCGCAAAATTTCGTTGCGGCGGCGGATGGGCATGACGATGCCCGTGGGGAAATGGTGCGCAGGGGAGAGGTGAACGACCCCTGCGCCGCTTTCTTCGAGCAAGTCCGCGCGCAGCCCGTTTTCGTCTAAGGGCAGGGGACAGAGCGTCGCGCCCTGCGCGCGGTAAACTTGCGCAATGCCGCGATGGCAGGGGTCTTCCACCGCGTAGCGCGCCTGCCGCCCCAAAAGCTGGACGATCAGGCCGTAGAGATATTCGTTTCCCGCGCCGATGACGATCTGCTCGGGCGAAACGCGCAGCCCGCGCGCGCGCTGCAAATGCGCGGCGATGGCGCGCCGCAGCTCCGTCACCCCCTGCGGCGGCACGGGCCTGAGAAGCTGCGCGCCCTGCTGGCTCATGACCTCGCGGACGGTTTTCGCCCACACGGAGAGGGGAAACGCGCTGTCCTCGCCCCCGCCGCAGAGCGACAGCTGCATTTCCGGCGCGGGCGGCGCAAGGAACGTCGGCTCCGTGCCCGTAATTGCGGGCGCGGCGCCGATGGCGCAGACGGTGAAGCCGCTGCGCGCTTTGGCCGAAAGATAGCCCTCGGCTTCCAATTGCCCATAGGCCGCGTCCACCGTGGCAAGGCTGATGCCGAGATGCGCGGCCAGCGCGCGGCGCGAGGGCAGACGCTCTCCGGCGCGCAGCGCGCCGCAGGTAATGTCTTTGCGAATCGCCTCGCAGAGCTGGGCATAGAGCGGGGATTTCAAACTGCGGTCAAGGGCATAGGTCAGCATGGGCACCTCCATAACTGGTATGGTCAAAAAATATCATTTTGGCACTTTTCATCATGCCAATTTTGAGTATAATCGAAAACGAAATAAAAAGCAAGGGGGAATTTTTTTTGAAAAATTCTGCGAAACTCCGCAAAATGGTTTTAACTGCACTCTTCACGGCGCTCACCTGCGTGGCCACGATGGTCATTCAGATTCAGATGCCCGCGACGCAGGGCTATGTGAACATCGGCGACTGCTTCGTGCTGCTCGGCGCATGGGTGCTCGGCCCGCTCTACGGCGGGCTGGCCGGCGGCCTCGGCTCGGCGCTGGCCGACCTTTTGACCGGTTACGCGCATTATGTGCCCGGCACATTCATTATTAAAGCGCTCATGGCCGTCATCGCGGCGCTTCTTTATCAGAAGCTCGGCAAAAAGCACGAGATTCTCGGCGAGCTTGTCGGCGGCGTTGCCGCGGAGCTGTGGATGGTTCTCGGGTATTTCCTCTATGCGATGGGTCTGCTCGGCAAGGGTCTTGCCGCCGCGACGAGCATCCCCGGCAATCTCTTGCAGGGTGCCATCGGCCTTGTTGCGGCCGTCGCGCTCAGCGCGGCGCTGCGCGGAAGCAACGCCTTGAAGGAGACGCACCTGAATGAGCGAAATGAATGAGATTCGCGCGCAGGCCGAGCAGGCGACGCTTACCTTGGTAGAAAAAGCGAAGCTCCGTGCGGGCGACCTTGTGGTCGTCGGCTGCTCGACGAGCGAGATCTGCGGCAGCCGCATCGGCTCGGACTCCCGCCCCGAGGTCGCGCAGGAGGTTTTTGACGCGATTTACGGCGTTTTGAAAGGACGCGGCATTTTCCTCGCCGCGCAGTGCTGCGAGCACTTAAACCGCGCCCTCATCGTCGAGCGCACCGCGCTGCCGAATGCCGAGCGGGTCAATGTCGTCCCGCAACCGAAGGCGGGCGGCTCCTTTGCCACGGCGGCCTACCGCGCCTTTGAAGCGCCCATCGCGGTCGAATCCGTCCGCGCTGACGCGGGGCTCGACATCGGCGGCACGCTCATCGGAATGAACCTCAAGCCCGTCGCGGTTCCTCTGCGGCTGGGCATCGACCACATCGGAAGCGCCATTTTGCTCGCCGCGCGCACGCGCGCGAAGTTCATCGGCGGTGTCCGTGCGGTCTACGACGAGACGCTTCTGTAAACTTTTTTCGCGGCGAACGAAGCGCCGC
>CAZGOO010000161.1:0-2769 GCA_964527505.1 uncultured Oscillospiraceae bacterium
GGTGCGCACGGCGGCCTGCATATCCTCGATGGGGATATACTCGAATCTGCCGTGGAAATTCTGCCCGCCGGTGAAGAGATTCGGGCAGGGAAGCCCCTCAAAGCTCAGGCGCGCGCCGTCCGTGCCGCCGCGAATGGGCACGACGACCGGCTCGATGCCCGCATCACGCATGGCCTGCTTCGCTTCTTCAATGATGTGCATATGCGGCTCGATTTTCTCGCGCATATTGTAGTAGCTGTTGCGCAGACGCACTTCGACCGTGCCCGCGCCGTATTTCTCGTTCAAAAACGCGGCGATGCGGCCAAATTGGCTCTTTTTGCACTCGAATTTTTCGCGGTCGTGGTCGCGGATAATATAATCGAGCCGACTTTCCTCGCACGCGCCCTGCATGGAATGCAGATGGCAGAAGCCTTCGTAATTTTCCGTGTGCTCGGGGCGCTCGCTCTGCGGAAGCATGGCGTGGAACTCCATGGCGATGTTCTGCGAATTGACCATGCAGTTTTTCGCGCTGCCGGGGTGGACGCTACGGCCATGAATGAGGACGCTTGCGGCGGCGGCGTTGAAATTCTCATATTCCAGTTCGCCCAGCGTGCCGCCGTCTACGGTGTAGGCCCAGTCCGCGCCGAAGCCCATTACATCGAAGCGGTCAGCGCCGCGGCCGATCTCCTCGTCGGGCGTGAAGCCGATGCGGATGTTGGCAAAGTCGCCGCCCTCGGCCAGAAGCTCTTCGACGGCGGTGAGGATCTCCGCGATGCCCGCCTTGTCGTCCGCGCCGAGCAGGGTAGTGCCGTCGGTGACGATGAGATGCTTGCCGACGCAGGCATTGAGATAGGGAAACTCCTTCGGGCTGAGCACGGTGCCTTTTTCTTCATTGAGCAGAATGTCGCCGCCCGAATATTCGACGATTTTCGTGCGGACGTTTTCGCCCGAAGCGTCGGGCGCGGTGTCCATGTGCGCAATCAAGCCGATGGTCGGCGCGCCGACCTTGCCCGCGACTTCGCCGTAGACATAGCCGTCTTTGTCCATGCGGACGTTGGCGATGCCGAGCGCTTTCATTTCTTCCACGAGCGCCGCGCCGAGCAGCTTCTGCTTTTCGGTGGAGGGACAGGTTTCGCTTTCTTCGTTGGACTGCGTGTCAAAGGACACATACTTGAGCAGGCGTTCTTCAACGGTCATAAAAATCCATCCTTTCAAAAACCGCCCCGCCCGGGCGGGCGGGGCAGCGTTGTGATTATTTCTTGCAGAGTTCGGCGGTATCCTGCGCGATCATCAGCTCTTCGTTGGTGGGGATGACCCAGACGGTGACCTTGGAATCGTCTGCGGAGATGATCTTCTCTTCGCCGCGGGTCTTGTTCTTCTCGGGGTCGATCTTCACGCCGAGGAATTCCAGACCCTCGCAGATGCTCTGGCGCATCGAGATGCCGTTTTCGCCGACGCCGGCGGTAAAGACGAGGCAGTCGAGTCCGCCGAGGGCAGCGGCATAGGAGCCGATATACTTGCGAACTTCGTAGGCAAACTTGTCAAGCGCGAGCTGGCAATCTTCATTGCCATGGTTAGCGCCGTCTTCGATGTCGCGGAAGTCGGAAGAAACGCCGCTCAGCGCCAGAACGCCGGACTTCTTATTGAGCATATTGAGCGCTTCGTCAACGCTCATGCCGTATTTGTTCATCACGAATTGCACGACGGCGGGGTCGATATCGCCCGAACGGGTGCCCATCGGCACGCCGGCCAGCGGGGTCAGGCCCATGGAGGTATCCATGCACTTGCCGCCGGAGACGGCGGAGAGGGAAGAACCGTTGCCGAGGTGGCAGTTGACGAGCTTGATATCCTTCGTGCCCATCAGCTCGCAGGCGCGCTTGGTCACATACTTGTGAGAAGTGCCGTGGAAGCCGTAGCGGCGCAGGGAGTCGTTCTTATAATACTCGGTGGGAATGGCATAGCGATATGCCTTGGGGGGCATGGTCATGTGGAACGCGGTGTCGAACACAGCGACCTGCGGCGTGTGCGGCATGACGGCCTGACAGGCGCGGATACCCATGAGATTTGCGGGCATATGCAGAGGCCCGAGGGGGATGCACTTTTCGATGGCGGCGATCATCTCTTCGTTGATGATGCACGAATCGTAGAATTCCATGCCGCCGTGCAGCACGCGATGGCCGACCGCGTCGATCTCATCGGTAGACTTGATTACGCCGCACTCGGGATCGACCAGAATGGCCAGAACCGCTGCGATGGCTTCAGAATGGGTGGGCATGGGGATTTCGCGCTCGACCTTGATGCCCTTTTCGGGGACTTTGTGGGTCAGTCTGCCGTCAATGTAGATGCGCTCGCACAGACCCTTGGCGGAAACCTCGCCCGTTTCGGGGTTCATGAGCTGATACTTCAGCGAAGAGCTGCCGGCGTTGATGACGAGAATGTTCATATCGTTTTGTCACTCCTGTAAAAAATGGGATTTGCTTTTTGCGAAGTTTGTGGTAGTATTGTCACATACCCTATCATTCTATAATAAAATTCGGAAACTTACAAGCCCTATTTTGGAAAAGAGGAAAAATTTATGAAAGTTGTCGGCGTAATTTGCGAATATAACCCCTTTCACAACGGCCACGCGCGGCAGCTTGCGTATCTTTCGGCGCGGGGCGGCACGCCCGTGTGCCTGATGAGCGGAAACTATGTGCAGCGCGGCGCGCCCGCGATTTTAGACAAATGGGTGCGCGCCGAGGCGGCGGTGCGCTGCGGCGCGGCGCTGGTTTTGGAGCTTCCTGTCACCTA
>CAZGOO010000162.1:0-2742 GCA_964527505.1 uncultured Oscillospiraceae bacterium
CGGTGACATGGGCGTTGGCGGCCGCGAGATCGGCTACCTCTACGGCCAGTATCGCCGACTCAAGGGCGTGTGGGAGAACGGCGTTCTGACCGGTAAGGGCTTCAGCTACGGCGGCTCTCTGATCCGTCCGGAAGCAACCGGCTTCGGCGCTGTCTACTATCTCCAGGAAGTTCTCAAGCACGAGAACGACACCATCGAGGGCAAGCGCATCGCCATCTCCGGCTACGGCAACGTCGGCTGGGGCATCATGAAGAAGGCTATGATGCTCGGCGCGAAGGTCACCTACTTCGCCGGCCCCGACGGCTACATCCACGATCCGGAAGGCGTCTCCACCGAAGAGAAGCTCAACTTCATCCTTCAGATGCGTGCCAAGGATCCGATGCACTGCAAGCCCTATGCCGATCACTTCGGCTGCGAGTTCGTCGCGGGCGAGAAGTGCTGGGGCGTCAAGGACGTCGATGTCTATATGCCCGCCGCTACTCAGAACGACGTTCGCATGGAGTCTGCCGAGAAGATCGCTGCTTCCGGCGTAAAGTACTACATCGAAGTTGCCAATATGCCCACCACCAACGACGCTCTGAACTTCCTGCGTGAGCAGAAGCACATGATCGTCGCTCCGTCGAAGGCTGTCAACGCCGGCGGCGTCGGTGTCTCCGCTCTGGAAATGGCGCAGAACTCCGAGCGTCTGGTCTGGACCGCTGAGGAAGTCGATGCACAGCTGCACAAGATGATGGTCAACATCCACAAAGTCTCCGCGGAAGCAGCCGAGGAGTACGGTCTGGGCTACGACCTCGTCGCAGGCGCAAACCTCGCCGGCTTCAAGAAGGTCGCCGAGGCCATGATGGAGCAGGGCATTTTCTAAGCAAACGCTCCCCTCTTTTGCAAATTTCGGCCGCCGAAGGCAATGCCTTCGGCGGCTTTTGCCGCACCTGCGGCAAAAGCCGCGAACCGCCCGCGCGCCCGCCGGGGACTCTCGAAGCTCCGCGAAAAAACACGCATTTTTTCCCAAAGCCCCCGCAATGCGTCAAACTTGGCGCAAACGGCGAATTTGCGGGAAAAAATTCGCCGCCGTTCTTGACTTTTGCCGAAAATTGGATTACAATGTCTGTGTGGAGCGGACAGCATTCAAGGTTTGTCCGCGCTGCAAAGACAATCGCACACCGTTGAGCTACATTCCGCAGCGCGCCTTTGCCGCCCGCGCGCTGCCCTGCACGATACTTTCGGCGGCGGAACGGAGAATATTATGCAAACTATGATGGATGCACTGGTCAAGCCCGTTGCCGGCGAGGGACTGGAGCTGCGCCGTGTCCCCGTGCCGACGCCCGGCCACAACGAAGTTCTCATCAAAATCCACAAGACCGCCATCTGCGGCTCGGATGTCCACATTTATAAGTGGAATTCGTGGGCGCAGCAGCACGTCAAGCCGCCTCAGGTCATCGGCCATGAGTATGTCGGCGAGATCGCCGCGCTCGGCGCGGAGGTCACGGGCTTTACCGTCGGTCAGCGCGTCAGCGGCGAAGGCCACATCGTCTGCCGCCATTGCCGCAACTGCCGCGCGGGCAATATTCAGTGGTGCGCAAACCACGTCGGCGTCGGCGTTGACCGCGACGGCGCGTTTGCCGAGTATGTCTGCATTCCCGCAACGAACGTTATCCCCATTTCCGACGATCTGGACGAAGACGTTGTCTCCTTCTTCGACGCCTTCGGCAACGCCACGCACACCGCGCTGATGTTCCCGCTCGTCGGCGAAAACGTCCTCATCACCGGCGCCGGCCCCATCGGCATCATCGCCGTGGGCATTGCGAAGTTTGCCGGCGCGCGCCGCGTATTTATCACCGATGTCAACGAATACCGCCTCGACCTTGCCCGCAAGATGGGCGCGGACGCCGCGGTCAATATCGCGAAAGAAAATCTGAGCGAGGTCATGAAGGAGCACGGCATCGTCGAAGGCTTCGACGTGGGTCTGGAAATGTCCGGCGCCGCCCCCGCTTACGGCCAGCTCTTCGGCGCCATGCGCACGGGCGGCAAGGTTTCGCTGCTCGGCCTCGGCGATAAGCCCGTCGCCATCGATATGAACAATGTCATCGGCAAGGGCCTCACGCTTCAGGGCATCTACGGCCGCAAGATGGACAACTGGCATCAGATGTCCGCGATGGTGCAGGGCGGCCTCGACCTGAGCCCCGTCATCACCCACCGCTTCCACTACACCGATTTCCAGAAAGGCTTTGACGCGATGATCAGCGGTCATTCCGGCAAGGTCGTTCTCGACTGGACGAAATAAGGAGGTTTTTCCTATGAAATCCGCATTGCAGGCCATTCAGGCCGAGCTTGACGCCATCCGCGAAGCCGGCACTTGGCGCGAAGAGCGTATCATCACCACTCCGCAGCGCTCGAGCATCGACACCACGCAGAAGCCGCACGTCGTGAACCTCTGCGCCAATAACTACCTCGGCCTCTCCGACAGCCCTGAGCTCATCGCCGCGGCAAAAGCGAGCTACGATAAGTGGGGCTTCGGCCTCTCCTCCGTCCGCTTCATCTGCGGCACGCAGCAGATCCACAAGGATCTGGAAAAGAAGCTGGCCAACTTCCTCGGCATGGACGACGCCATCCTCTATTCTTCCTGCTTCGACGCCAACGGCGGCCTCTTCGAGACGCTGCTCGGCCCGGAGGACGCGGTCATCTCCGATGAGCTGAACCACGCCTCCATCATCGACGGCGTGCGCCTTTGCAAGGCCAAGCGCT
>CAZGOO010000163.1:0-2705 GCA_964527505.1 uncultured Oscillospiraceae bacterium
GCAACGCCGCCCTGCAAAAAGACCTGCTGGCCGCCGAGCTCATACTGCCCGTCCGGCATTCCGCAGCAGCGCAGCGAATCGGAGATGAGCACCATGCGCGCCGCGCCGAACGCGCGGAATGCAAAGCGCACGGCTGCGGGGTGAACGTGCATCCCGTCGCAGATAATTTCCGCGCGCACGCGCTCGTTTTCGGCGGCGGCGGGAATAACGCCCGGCTTGCGGTGGTGAAGCGCGGGCATGGCGTTGTACAAATGCGTCAAATGGGTCGCGCCCGCGTCGAACGCGGCGCGCGCGTCGTCGTAGCTCGCGTCGGTGTGCGCGACGGAGACGGTGCAAAGTTTGCACGCCTTGCGGATAAATTCCTGCGCACCCTGCAACTCCGGCGCGACGTCCACGATGCGCACCAAGCCGCCGCAGGCGTCAAAAAGCTGCGCGAACGCGTCAAAATCGGGCTTGCGGAGATATTCCCCGTTCTGCGCGCCCTTTTTCGCCTCGGAGAAGAACGGCCCCTCCATCTGAATGCCGCGAAGTGTCGAGCAGCCGTCGGGATTTCGGTCGGCCAAGCGGCGCGCGGCGGCAAAGGCGCGCGCGAGCGTTTCATACGGAAGTGTCATCGACGCGGGGGCAAAGGAAGTGATGCCGTTTTGCGCGTAGTAGCGCGCCATTTGTTCCAGCCCCGCCTCGTCCGCGTCGGAAAAATCCGCGCCGGAGTTGCCGTGGGTGTGCACATCGATGAGCCCGGGGATTACATAAGCGCCGTTTAAGTCGATGGCATCTTCCTGCGGCGCGCCGAAAACGCGCGTAAATTTGCCGTTTTCCACGGAAAACGCGCCCGGCTCGAAGCAAAAGCGCTCGGAATAGAGCATTGCGTTCTTAAAATTCATAAAACCTCCGATTTTTGAAAAGCTGCTCCCCGCGTCGGGGAACAGCTTTCGCGTTTATCTTGCGGCGGGCAGGCTCGCCGCCGCGACCGCCTGACCGACGCGACGGGTCTTTTCATCCGGCAGCATCACACACACGCGCTGCGCCGTTTCGGGATATTCCTCGCGCAAAATGGCGAGGCAGGTGTCGAGCACAATCTGCCCACCCTCGCCGGACATCACGCGCCCGAGGACGATGAGGTGCCCCACATCATAGAATCTGCAATAAAGCGGCAAGGTATGCGCCAGATACGCGCCGATCGATTCAAAAATCCGCTTTGCGCGCGCGTCGCCCTCGGCAAGAAGTTTTTGCACAGCCGTGAGCTTCTCCGCAGGGGTGAGATCTTCGCGCAGCTCGATGCCCGCGCGCGGCGCGAGCTTGATGACTGCGTCCTGCGAGAAATATTTGCAGCCGACGCCCACATCGCCCGACCATTCGTCCGCCATCGCGCCCTCGAAAAGGTCTACGGGGGCAAACGCCAGCTCATTGAGCCAGCCGAGCACATTGCGCGACGCGTCCACATAGCCGACGGCCTCGCTCGTGCCCATGGCCATGCCCATCACGCGGCCGCACTCGAGCCCCATGGAGCCCGCCAGCGCGGTCACGTCGCCGTCGTTTGCCACAACGATGGGCACATCGCCCAGTTCTGCCGCCGCGCGGTCGTAGATGGACTTGACCAGTTCGCGCTTTTCGCGCGGTACTTTCAAAAACAGGGAACTGACCATCGGGCTGTTGCCGATGAACACGCCCGCAGAGGACACGCCGATGCCGTCCACACGCGGCATTTTCGCCGCGGCGGTGCGAAAAGCGGTGACGATTTCGTTAAAATGATACTGCGGGTCGGATTCGGTCTTGGGATGCCAGACGACTTCTTCGGAATAGACCGTTTGACCGTCGATGACGGCGCTGACCTTGCGGTCGGAGCCGCCCGCGTCGAAGCCGATGCGGCAGCCCCGCATATGCCCGCCGATGGGGACGGACGCTTCGTTTGCCTGCGGCAGGTCGGCTTCTTTGCACACGCGCACCTCGAAAGGGCGCTCGTAAACATCCTGCATAAACTGCACGTCAAAGGCGCGCGCGCCTTGAAGCGTGTAGGCTTCTTGCAGGCGCACGGCAATTGCCGCATCGCCGCAGAGGGTGATGCGCCAGCCGCCGACCGACCAGAGGAGAAATTTTACATAGCGCTCCACATAGCGGTAGTCCGCCTCGAACAGCTCCGGCGTGCCGTGAATTTTCGTGCGGTGGACAAAGACGCGCCCTTGGTCGCGCTCGAGCGCGATGGCAAAGGGCTGCTCGGCGCCTTTTTCATAAGCGTCGAGCCACGCGCCAAAGGGAAGAAACTCGGTGTCAAGCGTCGGCAAATGCCGCACGCGGCAGTCGATACCCAGATAGTTCATAGAAACTCCTCAGCGTTTTTGTGCTTCTTCGGCAACGATGGCCTGCATTTCGTCCCAGTGCGCCTCCATATCGGCCACCAGCTTGAGCTGCGCGCGGGCGCGCACGAGGTTGTGCTCGGGGTAAGCCACGCGGAAATAGCGGTCGCCGTCGAGATAGTCTGTTAGGAAGCGCACGACAAGCTCGAGCGTGATGATGCGCGCGCCCTGCGGCAAAAGCGCGATCTCGCGCGGCGTCAGGCTGCGGCAGGCCGTGAGGTAGCCGGCGGTATACACGCGGAACAGGTGCAGATCGATGCCCATTTTTTCGGTATCCGGCTCATCTTCGGCGGCGGTCGCCGCGCCGAAGCGGATGGAATCGCCGAAATCGTACAAAGACGAGCCCGGCAT
>CAZGOO010000164.1:0-2684 GCA_964527505.1 uncultured Oscillospiraceae bacterium
GCGGCAAATTCGCGGTAGAGCGCGGCGCGCGGCCCCTCGGAGCCGTCCATATTGCGCGGGAAACCCATGACCAGACGCTCCGCGCCCGTCTCGCGGCGGATGCGGTCAATTTCCAGCGCGACCTTCTCGGCGTTGCGCCCGTGAATCACGAAAGTTTGCCCGACGATGGTGCCGCTCGCGTCGGAAACGGCGATGCCCGTGCGCGCGTCGCCGTAGTCGATTGCCAAAACTCGCATAAAAAACGCCTCCTTTTTCCTCATTATACGCGATTTTTCCGAAAATTTCAAGTGCTGCGACCCATCCGCGCGGATGGGTCGTTTCTTTATGAAAAAATCTCGGAAGTTTTTTGAAAAAAAGCGAAAAAGGCATTGCATTTTTTATGTTACCCCTGTATAATTGAAGCAAGTGGAGCGAAATGGAATGAAAATGAGCCAAGTGGAGCGGAGGTGGAGCCGATGTACGGAAAATATAAGCATTCGTTAGACGCCAAGGGGCGTCTGTTCGTGCCTTCGAAGCTCCGCGAAGAGCTCGGCGACGCATTTTACATCGTCATGGCGGAAAACGCCTGCCTGAAACTCTACCCCGAAGCGAAGTGGCAGAAGATGCTCGACAAGATCGACGAGCTTCCGAGCAGCAAGGCGGGCGTGCTGCGCTACATTTTCGCCAATGCCAACCGCATCGAGCCCGATAAGCAGGGGCGCTTCGTCCTTTCCGATTCCTACCGAAAATACGCCCACATCGAGCAGGAAGTCTACTTCCTCGGTCAGGCGAGCCTTGCCGAAATCTGGGCGGCCGACCGCTATGAGGCGGAGGAAGCAAAATATATGACGCCCGAGAACATCGCGGCGGTGATGGAGGCGCTCGGACTATGACGGATTTTTCTCATCGCTCGGTGCTCCTCGACGAGACGGTCGAAGCACTCAACATTCGCCCGAACGGCATTTATGTAGACGGCACGCTCGGCGGCGCCGGCCACTCCGAGCAGATCGCCCGCCGCTTAGACACCGGCAGACTCATCGGCATCGACCGCGACGAGGTCGCGCTCGCGGCGGCGCGGCAGCGCCTTGCGCCCTACGGCGCGCGCGTGACGACCGTGCATTCCAATTTCTGCGCGCTTTGTCAAGTGCTCGACGAATTGCAGATTCCCGCCGTGGACGGAATGCTCTTTGACCTCGGCGTTTCCTCTCCGCAGTTGGACGATGCCGAGCGCGGCTTTTCCTACATGGCCGATGCGCCTTTGGATATGCGCATGGACAGAAGCCAGAGCCTCAGCGCCTACGACGCGGTGAATTTCTGGCCGCAGGAGGAGCTGCGGAGAATTTTTTACGATTACGGCGAGGAGCGCTACGCGCCGCAAATCGCCGCCGCCATCGAGCGCCGCCGCGCGCAGCGCCCGATTGAAACCACGCTCGAGCTGGTGGAAGTCATCCGCTCGGCGATGCCCGCGCAGGCGCTTCGCGAGAAGCAGCATCCTGCAAAGCGCACGTTTCAGGCCATCCGCATCGCGGTCAACGACGAGCTCGGCTCGCTCGACCGTATGCTCGAAGGCGCCTTTGCCCGCCTTAACCCGGGCGGCAGAATCGCGGTCATTACGTTCCACTCTCTGGAAGACCGCATCGTCAAATCCCGAATGCAGGCCGCCGCGCGCGGCTGCGTCTGCCCGCCGGAATTTCCCGTGTGCGTCTGCGGGCGCAAGCCCGTCGTGCGCCTTGTCACGCGAAAACCCGTCACGGCAGGGGAACGGGAACTGTCGGAAAATCCCCGCGCAAGAAGCGCGAAGCTCCGCGTGGCGGAGAAACTTTAAGAAAGGAAGTCCTGCGAAATGGCAAAGAACTATCGCACGAACGGCTCGGCGGCCTATGATGTACACGCCGTAAGAAGCAATACCGCCCGTCCGCTGCAAAAACCGCAGCGGCTTCCCGATGCGCCGGCCAAAGAGGCGCCGCGCCGCGCCGAGCGGGCAAAGCTCATCGTTTCTCCCGTCGCCGTTTTGGGCACGATTGCCGTGGCGGCACTGCTTCTGGTGGCGCTTTTCAGCTACATCGGCCTTTACGAAGCGCAAAGCGAGGCGGCAGACCTCGCCGAGCAGCTTTCCGAGCTTCAGGAAGAACAGGCGTTTTTGCAGAGCAAATACGAGCAGTCGATCGATATGCAGTTTATCGAGCAGCGCGCCAAAGAGCTCGGATTGCGCCAGCCGGTCGCCTCGCAGACGGTGTATCTGTCCGTCGCCCCGCTCGACGGCGCGGAAGTGTTCCTCGAGCCGAAGCAGCGGAACTTTTTCGAGAAGATTTACGACGCGCTTGCCGGAGCTTTCTCCGATGCGCTGGAATATTTCTCATAAGCCGCACCATATAGTACCTTCGGGCGCGCGGCCCGCGTCCCGAAATGGGCGGCACGTTTGCAGCCGCCCGTTTTTTAACCTTTTCGGAAAGCAGGAGATTTGCATATGAAGCAGCGAAAAACCCGTCCGTCGTCCCCGCGCGCAAAGCGCACGCAGCCGGTTTCGGATGTGTCCGTCCGCCGCGCGGTGCTCATCGCGCTGGGCGTTTTGGGCATTTTGGCTTTCGGCGTGCTTGCGGGCAGGCTGTTTCAGCTCATGATTCTGCAACACGATTACTACGAAGCAAAGGCCATCCGCAACCAGACGCGCAGCACGAGCGTCACGGCCTCGCGCGGCACGATCT
>CAZGOO010000165.1:0-2684 GCA_964527505.1 uncultured Oscillospiraceae bacterium
GTGAGCTCGACGTGCTGCTTCTGGTCTTCGCCGACGGGCACGAGGTCTGCCTGAGAGAGCAGAATGTCCGCCGCCATGAGCGCGGGGTAGGTGAAGAGGCCGCCGTTGATATTTTCGGCGTTTTTCGCGCTCTTGTCCTTAAACTGCGTCATGCGGCTGAGCTCTCCGAACATCGCATAGCAGTTGAGCACCCAGCCCAGCTCCGCGTGCTGATGCACATGGCTCTGGAAGAAGAGCACGTTTTTCTCGGGGTCGAGCCCGCAGGCGATGTACTGCGCAAGCTGCGCAAGCGAGCGACGGCGCAGGTCGGCGGGATTCTGCCGCACGGTGATGGCGTGCAGATCGGCCATGAAATAAAAGCAGTCGAATTCGTCGGCGCGGTCTTTCCAGTTGCGGATCGCACCAAGATAAGAGCCGAGTGTCAAATCGCCCGAGGGCTTAATGCCCGAGAGCATCCGTTTTTTTGCCTGTACTTCCGCCACGGGAAAAACCTCCTTAGTTCCATTGTGATTTGCGGTTCAAGTTATCATAACACATCCTTCGCCATTTCGCAAGAAATATCCTGTGTGATTTGCGAAAATCCGTGGAACTTTTTTGTTGCGTCTGCGTCCATGCGGGTGTATAATCAAAAAAACGCGAAAAAAAGAGAAAGCCGTGAGGAAAATGTCAAAATCGAAATCGCATTATCGGGGAAAATATCTGGACAAAACGCCGCGTTCGCGGCTGCCGGCATGGGCGTTCGTTTTGCTGAGCGTGCTTTTTGACGAAGCGATGCTGCAAATCTGGACGGCGCAGGGCTTCGTCTTTGCGCGCGCGGTGTGCATCTTGGCCTTTACGGGCTCGTTTGCCGCGCTTTGCGCTTTTGCCTCGGCCTTCGGCGCGGAAACGATGCGAAGAAGCGTGGCGTGCGTGCTTACGGGGCTGTGCGCGGTTTTGTATCTCTTTGAATTTTTCATCGACGAGGCGTTTATGACCTTCATGTCGCCTCTGGATATCTTCGGCCGCACGGGCGATGTGGCGGGCAACTCCGACTTTGTCGGCACCGCGCTTTCCATGATGCTCAAAAACGTCTGGCGCATCGTGCTTCTGCTTGCGCCGACGGTGCTCTACGCGGTGTTCGGCAAAAAACTCGACCGCGCGAAAAAAACGGGCACACTTTGCCGCGTGCTTTTGCCGATTGCGTGCGTCGTGCTGCTGCTTGCGGGCATCGGTCTGGTCAACTTCGCATCGCCCGATTTCGACAGCTACTACACCCGCTTCACCTTTGACTCCGGCGTGCGCGCGTTCGGCTTGCCCACGGCGCTGCGCTTGCAGCTTCAGGGACGGGAGGATTCGGGCGAATTTCAGCCCGTGACCATGCCACCCGCCGCGCAGACGACCGCACCGAGCGAGCCCTCAAGCGAATCTTCGACCGAGCCCGGCCAAAGCGAATCCGAAGCGCCCACCGAAGCGCCGACCGAGCCGCCGTTTGAGCCGCAGGAGCGCGAAGCGGACATCGATTTTGCCGCGCTGGCCGAAAGCGAAAAGGATTCTGACATCGCCAAGCTGCACAAATACATCGCCTCGCTCACGGCAACCAAAACAAACGAATACACCGGCCTTTTTGAGGGCAAAAATCTCATTTTCATCACTGCCGAAGCGTTCAGCAAAGAAGTCATCGACCCCGAGCTGACCCCGACGCTCTACCGCATGATGACGCAGGGCATCTATTTTAAGGACTACTACCAGCCCGCGTGGGGCGGCAGCACATCTACGGGCGAATATTCCAACCTGACGGGCCTCATCCCGACAAGCGGCGTCAACAGCATCCAGAAAACCGCGAACAACAATATGTACTACACCATCGGCAATCAGCTTCGCAGGCTCGGTTACTACTCCGTCGCCTACCATAATAATACCTACACCTACTACGGCCGCAACAAGACCCACTGCAACCTCGGCTACGATACCTTTATCGGCATGGGCAACGGCATGGAGGCGGGCGTTGAGTGGGTCTGGCCGGAGAGCGACCGCCAGATGATCGACTTTACCGTCGAGCAGTATATCGACAAGCAGCCTTTCAGCGTGTACTACATGACCGTCAGCGGCCACGGCATCTACACCCGCATGGGCAATACCATGAGCTACCGCAACTACGACAAGGTGAAAGACCTGCCCTATTCCGAGACGGTCAAGTGCTACATCGCGGCGAATCTCGAGCTGGAATATGCCATGCAGAGCCTCATTGCGCAGCTTGAGGCAGCGGGCATTGCGGACGACACCGTCATCGTTCTGGCCACCGACCACTATCCCTACGCGCTGGAAAAGAGCGACGCGTGGGAGACGACCGAGGACTACCTCTCCGAGCTCTACGGCTACGAGGTCGAGACGCTGGCGGACAAAAATCACTCCCAGCTTCTCATCTGGAGCGGCTGCATCGAGGGCATGGACATCACCGTCGATGCGCCGACTTACAGCCTCGATATCCTGCCGACACTCTCGAACCTGTTCGGCGTGGACTACGACTCGCGCCTGCTTGTCGGCAGAGACGTGTTCTCCGACGAAACGCCGCTGGTCATTTTCGAAAATTACAGTTGGAAAACCGATTTGGGCTACTACGACGCAGCCAAAGGAACGTTTACCCCCAACGAGGGCGCAAGCGTCCCCGAGGGCTATGTCAAGGCGGTCAACGCCGTGGTCAATAA
>CAZGOO010000166.1:0-2661 GCA_964527505.1 uncultured Oscillospiraceae bacterium
TCGATTTATCTTTCTTTGATGTTTGCGGGGATCTGGTATCTCACGCGCCGCGCGCCTGAGGCGGAAAAATGAAATACACGATTATTATCCCCGTGTACAATGTGGCCGACTATCTGCAAGCCTGCGTCGATTCTGCGCTGGCGCAGACGGGGGACTTTGAAATTTTGCTCATCGACGACGGCGCGACCGACGGCCTGTGTCCCGCACTGTGCGACCGCTATGCCGCGCGCTTTCCGCAGAAAATTCGCGTGGTGCATCAGGAAAACGGCGGCCTCGGCGCCGCGCGCAACACGGGCATCGCGCACGCAAAAGGGGAGTACCTGCTCTTTTTGGACAGCGACGATACCCTTGCGCCCAATGCCCTCGCCGCACTCGAGCGCGCGACGAAATCAAACCCCGACATGGTGATTTTCGGCTTCGAGCAGATTTTTCCCGACGGGCGGCGCGTCGCGCACCCGACCGCGCTCGCGACCGATATCCCCCTAACCCTTGCCGACTGCCCGCAACTGCTTCTCGGTGCGCCGAACGCGGTGCTGCATCTGTGCAAAAAATCGCTTTTTTCCGACATCCGCTTCCCCGGGCGCGTGTGGTACGAAGACCTGCGCACCACGGGCAAGCTCCTTGCGCGCGCGGGGAGCATCGTTGCGATCAAAGACTGCCTTTACGGCTACCTGATGCGCGAAGGCTCCATTATGAACAGCAAAAATCTTGCCCGCAACCGCGAAATCATCGACGCGGCGGACGACCTTCTCGGCTGGTATCGCGCCGAGGGCCTCTTTGAGCGCTACGAAACGGAGCTTTGCGCCCTGACGGTGGAGCACGTTCTGCTCTCTGCGTCGGTGCGCGTGGCGCGCGCGGACGCGAAGCACCCGCTTCTGGCGGAATTTGCCGAATTTACCCGCAAGAATTTTCCGGAGTACCGCAAAAATCCCTACCGCGCGCGCCTGAGCCGCGCAAAGCGCTTGGCGCTTTTTCTGGTGGAGCATCGGATGGTTCGCACGCTTCGCCTGCTGTTTCGCATAAAAGACGCGCTGTAAGCGCAAAACTCCCCGCCGAGTGGCGGGGAGTTTTTGATTTAATTTCCTTTTTCGCGCTTTTTCGGGTGCGGCTTTCGCAGCTTGCGGCGGGTGGCGTATTTTGCCGCGCGGCGGTCGAAAATGTGCAGGAAAAAGCGCAGAACCGTCGGGCAGGCCAGAAGCAGCAGAATCAGCAGCAGCGCGTCTTTCCAATCGAGCCACGCAAGGCCGAAAAACCCGGGAATGACCAAAAGGCAAAATGCCATCGCCGCGCAAACCGTCACCAAAACGGCAAGGCGCAGGCGCGTGAAAGGAATGCTGATATAATAGAGCGTCACGATGCCCACAACGGCCAGAACCCACACGCACATCGTGCTAAGCTGCACCTGCGAAAGCCCGAACGTCAGTTTCAGAATCGATGCGAAGAGCACCAAAAGCACGTTCGTCAGCCCGCCCGGCATGGCCCTGCGGATGACATTGCGCATAAAGCGCCCCTCGACGCGCGCGTAATTCGGCTCGAGCGCGAGGAAAAACGACGGAACGCCGATGGTCAGCGTGCTGATGAGCGAAAGCTGGATCGCCTGAAGCGGGTAGGCCACATTCAGGAAGAACACGAGCAGGGTAAAGGCGAAGGAGAAAATATTTTTGACCAGAAAGAGCGAGGCCGCGCGCTGGATATTATTGATGACCCGCCGCCCCTCGGCAACAACGGCGGGCATAGCGGAAAACTGCGAATCGAGCAGAACGATCTGCGCGACCTGCGAAGCCGCCTGCGCGCCGGAGGCCATGGCGATGCCGCAGTCGGCGTCTTTGAGCGCGAGTACATCGTTCACGCCGTCACCCGTCATGGCGACGGTGTGCCCCTGCGACTGAAACGCGCGCACGAGCTTTCGCTTCTGCTCGGGCGTGACGCGGCCGAATACGGTGAATTGTTTTACCGCTTCGGAAAAGTCCGCGTCCGTTTGCAGCGTCGTTGCGTCCACATAGCGCTCGGCGTTTTCAATCCCCGCGCTTGCCGCAACGTTCGAGGCCGTGAGCGGATTGTCGCCCGAAATCACCCGTACGGACACGCCCTGCGCGGCAAAAAAGCGGAACGTCTCTTTCGCGTTCGGGCGCAGGCGGTTCGTCAGAAAAATCAGCGCGACGGGCGTGACGCGCGCGCAGTCGAGCGCATCGGAAAGGCGGGCGCCGTACTGCGCCAGAAGCAGGGTGCGGCAGCCGCGCGCGGCCCACGCTTCCACGCTTTCTTTAACCGAATCGTAGCGCGCGCCGAGCAGAAATTCGGGCGCGCCGACAAGATAGCGGCCGTTTTCGCCGAAATCCGCCGCAGCCCACTTCTTTTCGGAGGAAAAGGGGATGCGCGCATCGGCGCGCCAGTCGCTTTTTTCGGCAAACTGCGCGGCCATGGCCCGCGCGGTGTCGTTATCGGGCGTTTCCTCTGCGTAAAAGGCGGCGAGGATGGCCTCGATGCGCTCATAGGGGTAATGTTCCGAATCGAGCGGCTGCACATCGCAAACCTCCATCTCGGGCGCGGTGATGGTGCCGGTTTTGTCCACGCAGAGAATGTCCACCCGCGCGAGCGTCTCGATACAGTTCATATCCTGCACCAGAACGCGCGAACGCGCCAGCTTCATCGAGCTTGCGG
>CAZGOO010000167.1:0-2654 GCA_964527505.1 uncultured Oscillospiraceae bacterium
GCCTTGAGGTAGCGTTCTTCTTCGGAGAAGACGCAGCCACAGTATTTTTGAATATACATTCCAAGCTCTCTCGCACGCTCCTGCCCTGCGCGGAAGTACGGGCGAAAATCGCGATAGGCAAAGGCCACGCCGTACTGCTTCGCCGCGCGCTCGGCGACTTCGCGCATCAGCTCGTGATTCTGATAGGGACTGATGAAAAGGGAAGAGGTAAACGCGTCAAAACCGCCCTCTTTTGCCGCTTCTGCGGCGGCAAACAGGCGAAATTCGTAACATTTCACGCAGCGATGGTCAATATCCTCCGCAACGGCGCGCACGAACGGACGCAGGCCGTAATCGTTGCGTTCGAGGAGCGGAAGCTCGATGGATTGCGCATATTCGCGCAGACAGTTGCGCCGCGCGCGGTATTCGGTGAACGGATGAATATTCGGGTTATACCAGAATCCCGTCGGGTTCATCCCCTCGGCGCGCAAAACCTCGATGCACTGATTCGCGCACGGCGCGCAGCAGATATGCAGAAGCGTATTCATTTTTGCTCCTTTCCGACGCGCAGACGCTCCACAAGCGCCGCGTCCGGCGTGACGATGACGGTGTTATAGCGCTCGTAGACGACCATGCCGGGCTTTGCGCCGTTCGGTTTGCGCAGAAAGCGCACGGGCGTGATGTCCACGGGCACATTCTGCCCCTGCTTCGCCTCGGAAAAATAGGCGGCAAGCTGCGCCGCTTCGGTAATAGTCTCATCCGGCGGGGTCACGCCCGCACAGGCGATAATGACGTGCGTGCCGTGGAATTTTTGAATGTGCAGCCAGAGATCGTCCTTGCGGGCGGTTTTGAGCGAAAGCTGGTCGTTTTGGCGATTGTTGCGGCCGACGAAGATGGGGTAGCCGTCGGAGGAGCGGAACTCCATCGGGCGGCTCGCGGGGATTTTCTGCTTATTTTTGCGGTCGGGGCGCAGATAACCGCCCGCTTCCAGCTCGGCGCGGATTTCGGCAAGGTCGCGTTCGGTTTCCGCGCGGGAGAGCTCGTCGAGCACCGCGCCGAGGTACTCCGCCTCGATCTGCCCCAGACGAAGCTGCTCGGAGAGCACCTTTTCCGCGTGCTTGGCCTTGGCGTAGTCCTTGTAGAATTTCGCGGCGTTTTGCTGCGGGGAGAGGTCGGGCTTGAGAGGGATTTCAATTTCGCGCATCTCCTCGTCGTAAAAATCGACGGCGCGCAGGCGCGCCTGCCCGCGCTCGATGGCATAGAGGTTCGCCGTAACGATGTCGCCCATGCGGCGAAGCTGCTCGCGGTCGAGCGTGGAAGCCAGCTCTTTTTTTTGAAGCTCGAGCTTGCGCAGGGCGCGCTCTCGGGCGTTTTTGACGGTTTTGCGCAGATTTTGCGAGCGCTGCTTCATGCGCTCGTCGTGGTCGGACTCGGTGTAAAACGCGTCGAGCAGCGCGCTGAAAGACGAATATTCGCGGTTTTCGCGCAGCGCGCCGTATTGCAGAATCGGGCGATAGGAAAAATCCGACGGCGCGCCGTTTTTCAGAAGCAGCATGGGCTTTGCCTCGGAAAAATTCGCAAATTCGCGCAGAAGATGCGCACAGAGCGCGTCGCGGTTTTCATTTGAGATGCGCCCGTCCGTCTCGCCGCAGAAAGAAAAACTCAGTTCGCGGGCAAGCAGGGGCGAAATGCCCGAGAAATTGGCAAGAAGCCAGTCGGAAACGGCCGCCTCGGGCGCGTCTTGCAGCATTTTTTTCAGCTCCGCTTCGGAAATCTGCGCGGGGTCGCGCTTGTCCTGCGCGGGCGGCAGACGATAGAAAAGCCCCGGAAGCACCTGCCGCTGCTCGGACATTTCATAGTCCACGCGGCGCAGGCAGTCGATGATGCGCCCGTCGGCGCCGGTGAGGATGAGGTTGGAATTGCGCCCCATCAGCTCCAAAATCAGGTGTTTTTGGCAGGGCACGCCCATTTCGTCCGTGCAATCGAAAGACAAATCGACCAGACGCTCCGCCGGCGGCTGCGAGATTTCGGAAATGCGCCCGCCGCTTAAATGCTTGCGCAGGAGCATACAGAACATGGGCGGCTGCGCGGGATTTTCAAAGCTCGCGTTTGTTAAATGGATGCGCGGCCGCGCGGTGTTGGCTGAGAGCAGCAGCCGCTCCTTGCCGCGAAGCTGCAAAAGAACCAAGTCGCGCGCGGGCTGCTGAATTTTCTCCACGCGCGCGCCGAGAAGCGTCGGGCGCAGTTCGCGCAGAGCGGCATTGAGAAAAACGGCGTCAAATGGCATGAGGTTCCTCCATGGCGGCGGCGAAGAGCGCCTCGATGCGCGCAAGTTCGCCGCTTAAATAGAGCGCGCCGAAGAGGGCTTCGAGCCCCGTGGCCTTGCAGTATTGCACGGCTGTGGCGTTTTTCGGCGCACTGTGGCTGTGGGCGTTGCGCCCGCGATGGTAAAAGGCAAGCTCCCGCTCGGTCAGAAGCGGCAAAATGCGGTCGATGGCCTCGGCCTGCGCGGGGGCGCAGACCTGCGCGACGGTATCGCGATGGAGCTTGCGATTCGTTTTGCCGCCCTGCACGCACAGTCTCGTGCGCACGAGCAGCTCAAATACGGCATCGCCGATGTGCGCCAGCGCCAGCGCGGACATTGCGCCGATCTGCTTTTGCGACATCTGCGGGCA
>CAZGOO010000168.1:0-2626 GCA_964527505.1 uncultured Oscillospiraceae bacterium
AAGCGCGCGTTCAAAATTATGGCGGCGGTGCGAAAGGGCAGAGGTCTTCCCGAGGGCGCGGAGCAGGAGATGATCGACGCGGGCGTTCCCGCGTGGTACATCGAGTCCTGCAAGAAAATCAAGTATCTGTTCCCGAAAGCGCACGCGGTGGCCTATGTTATGATGGCGTTTCGCATCGCGTGGTTCAAGGTGCATCATCCTCTGGCGTTTTACGCGGCGTATTTCTACCGCCGCAGCCAGAAAGACGGCTTCGACGCGGTGATGATGACGCACGGAATCGACACCGTCAAGCGCTACATGGACGAAATCAACGCCAACCAGAAGCGCACCGCCAAGGACGACGACCTTTTAACGACGCTTTTGGTGTGCTACGAATTTTATCTGCGCGGCTTCGACTTTGCGCCGATGGATTTGTATGAGTCGCACGCGACGAAGTTTCTGCTCAAAGACGGCAAGCTCCTGCCGCCCTTTTCGGCGGTATCGGGTCTGGGCGAGACGGCCGCGTGGGATATCTGCACCGGGCGCGAGGGAAAGCGCTTTCTGTCCGTGGAAGAATTTTCCGATGCGTGCAAAAAAGTCTCCAAAACGCACATCGAAAGCCTGCGTCAGGCGGGCGCGCTGGGCGATCTGCCCGAAACGAACCAGATCACGCTCTTTTGAAAAAAGGCTTGCCTTTTTGTCGAAACGGCGGTATAATACGCGAAAAGGATGTGTTTTTCATGCAAAAACAGGAATTGCAATACCATATCAAGTGCAAAGAGGGCGACGTGGGCGGCTACTGTCTGCTGCCGGGCGACCCGGGGCGCTGCGCGTCGATCGCCGCGCTCTTCGACGGTGCGGTACATATCGGACAAAATCGGGAATATAATATCTACACCGGCACGCTCCTCGGAGAAAAGGTGAGCGTGTGCTCCACCGGCATCGGAGGCCCCTCGGCCGCCATCGCCATGGAAGAGCTGCACAACCTCGGCGTGCACACCTTCGTGCGCGTCGGCACCTGCGGCGGCATCGATCTGGACGTGCAGTCGGGAGATATCGTCGTGGCCACGGGTGCAATCCGCTTTGAGCACACCTCTTTGGAGTATGCGCCCATAGAATACCCCGCCGTGGCGGATTTCGACGTGACGCTTGCGCTGCGCGAAGCCGCCGAAGCGATGGGCAAGCGCACGCACACGGGTGTGGTGCAGTGCAAAGATTCGTTCTATGGGCAGCACGACCCCGCGCGTATGCCGGTATCCTATGAATTGCAGCAGAAGTGGCAGGCGTGGAAGCGACTGGGCGTCAAGGCTTCGGAGATGGAGTCGGCGGCGCTGTTCGTGGTGGCAAACGCGCTGTGCGTGCGCTGCGGCTCGTGCTTCCATGTGGTGTGGAATCAGGAGCGCGAGGCGGCAGGGCTCTTCCAGCCGATGACGGAGGATACTTCCGCCGCCGTGCGCGTCGGCGTGGAGGCGGTGAAGCTGCTCATCGCGCGCGACCGCGAAAAAAATCGGAACTGAGCGCATTTCTGCGCGTCTGAAGAGAAAAAGGACGGAGGTGTCCGAAAATGTATAAAAACTGGTGGTTTGTCTGGGTCAAGGTCGGCGTTTTGGCGCTGGTGTTGCTTCTGGCGTTCAATTTCGTTCGGGGCAAGGTCAATGACCTTGTTTCGCCTTATCTTCTTTCCGAGCCGGCCGCGACGGAGCCGTCGGATTCCGGCGAAGAAGAGGACGCGGACATCATCGACAAGGTCACGGGAATGCTCAACCGCGTATTCGACGCGGAGATTGATTTGGAAAATCTCATCTTCGACTATGCCAATGAGTATGCCCGACGCATGGTAGACCGCTCCTATGCCGACCGCACGGTCGATTCGCCCCTGCGCTGAGGAAAAATGCGCGCTTTGCGCTTGACAAGCGGCAAAGAATCTGCTAAAATGTCCGCAATACGACAAATGCTGTGACGAAGCCAATCCGCCAGTGCGGCCGTCAGCGAGCGGGGGAGAGTGCAAGCCCCGCGGCAGAGCCTACGGAGCGCCACTTCCGAGCTGCCCGCGACGAGCGGGACGGTTCATCGCCGTTACCCGATGGCTCAAGATGCCGCTTCTTCGGCGGCAATTAGGGTGGTACCGCGATTCACCTCGCCCCTATGCTCAGGGGCGAGGATTCTTTATTTTTCGGAGGGAAAAAACCTATGGAAACCAAAAAATACGGCGTAAACGAGCTGCGCGAGATGTTCCTCTCGTTTTTTGAGAGCAAGGGGCACCTGCGCCTGCCGAGTTTTTCGCTGATTCCGCAGAACGACCGCTCGCTTCTGCTCATCAACTCCGGCATGGCGCCGATGAAGCCCTATTTTAAGGGCGAAGTCGAGCCGCCGCGCAGACGCGTGTGTACCTGCCAGAAGTGCATCCGCACGGGCGATATCGACAACATCGGCCACACCGCGCGCCACGGCACCTTCTTCGAGATGCTCGGAAACTTCTCCTTCGGCGACTATTTCAAGCACGAAGCCATCGCATGGTGCTGGGAATTTCTGACCGAGGTCTGCGGCCTCGACAAAAACCGCCTCTATCCGGCCATCTACGAAAACGACGAAGAAGCCGTTGAAATCTGGAACAAAGAGATCGGCATTCCCGCCGAGCGCATTTTCC
>CAZGOO010000169.1:0-2617 GCA_964527505.1 uncultured Oscillospiraceae bacterium
GCATCGAGCAGGGCAAGAAGTACTTCTCCGTGGCCTCCGGCGGCGGCACGGGCCGCACGCTGCACCCGGACAACATGGCCGCAGGCCCCGCTTCCTACGGCATGACCGACACCATGGGCAGAATGCACTCCGATGCGCAGTTCGCAGGCTCCTCCTCCGTCCCGGCGCACGTGGAGATGATGGGCTTCCTCGGCATGGGCAATAACCCCATGGTCGGCGCGACCGTCGCAGTCGCCGTGGCCGTGGCCGAAGCGCTCAAGTAAGCACGCCCCTTTTGAACATCACCGCGCACCCCGTTCCTTTGCGGAGCGGGGTGTGTTTTTGCTTTTGTGAAGAAATTGCGCGCAAACGCTTGCAATTTGTAGCGCTCCGTGCGTTTTCCCGCAACCACATTACCGCATCCCAAAAGAAGCGAGAAAAGCGGGCGTTTTGGGAATTTTTGGATTGAAAATCGGGCAAAAATGTGCTATGCTATCGTCGCCAAACGACTTCGGGCGTATTTTCTGCGGAAAGTCGTTCGGCGACGACCGAAATTTGTGCTTTTCCCGCGCTTTTTTGCGCCGCGCAGATTTCGATTCTACAGAAAGAAAGAAAGAAAGGAATCCACAATGAAAAGAGTACTTGCGTTCGCTCTGGCAGTGATTCTGCTGCTCTCTGCGGTCGGCTGCGCAGTCACCGACGACAACACGACCACGTCAAAAGACCCCGGCACCACATCCGACACCGGCGATACCGGCGCTACATCCGATTCCGGCGACCCCGGCGCTACCTCGGAACCCACCGACGACGGCACAACACAGGCGCCCAACGAGCCCACCGACGCCCCCTCGCAGGGCACCGAGCCGCACACCCATGTCTACGGAGAATGGGTCGTAACGAAGGCCGCAAGCTGCACGGAAGCGGGCAGCCGCAGCCGCACCTGCGAATGCGGCGATACCCAAACGGAAGAAATTCCGCAAACCGACCACAACTATGTCAACGGCGTTTGCACCGGCTGCGGCAAGCAGAATTTCGCCGGCACGCTGCAAGTTCTCAACAATCTGGATGTGGACGCAGTGTATTGGTGCACGAAAGATGTCATCGTTTATAAAAAGAACGATTGCTACTACATGGCCGACCACAGCGGCAAAGTACTGACCCCCGGCTACAACTATGGCATTCAGGCCGCCAATCCGGATGGTTATGTTGTGGCATACAATGCTACAGAGGAGATCATCGGCACGGAGGAGGACGATGATAACACATTCGAAGTAGTTCGCAAAACGATCGACTGCTATGTCCTCGACAAGAGCGGAAAAGTCGTATTCTCCACGCAGTGCATTCAGGAAGAGCATCTCTACAGAACCACTTACAGCGGCGAGTATATCGATTCCTGCAACGAAGGCCGCATCATCACCTACACCCCCGAAACCGCCCCTTGGGGCTTGGCGTTCGTCCTCAAGACGGTACATATTTACAATTTGCAGGGAAAGCATTTGGCAAGCTATGACAAAATTCATTCCGTCGGCACCATGCTCGGCGGCGAGCTGGTGATGACCGCCGCCTCCAACGACGGAACCTCCCCGAGCGGACTTCTGGTCGCGGATAAAAACGGAAAATTCCTGCGCAGCAGCTCGGAAGTCTGGTATGGGGCAGTCGTGTGCAATGCATGGCCCAGAGCCGGCTTCCTCGGCGGCTATGTATTGCTTGCGGACGAAGGTGTGTATCAGCTCGTGAGCAAGGATCTTTCCAAAGTGTACCGCTTCTCCGCAGACTACACGGATGTTACCGAGCAATACGGCTCGCTCATCGTTACCAAAATCGATCTGGGCGGCTCGATTTCCGAGGATTACTATCTGGTGGATATCACGAAATGCGCCACGGATTCCTCCGGTTACTCCATCCCCACGCTGGATGCCGCAGTCACGAAGCAGGGATACAGCTATATCGAGCTTCCGCATATTTTCGGAAAAGACGAGCCTTATGCGCTGGTCGGCCGAAATGGCAAGTGGGGCTACCTTTCGATGGACGGGAAAACGGAAAAGCTCTACGACGATGCCGGCTTTTTTGCCGATGGCTCCGGAATCGTGAAAGACGGCGACAAAATCTATGTGGTCGATAAAAACTTCAACCGGATTTCCAACGCGCTCACGGGCTATGAATCCGTGCAGGGAAAAGCCGGCGGCGTATTCCTGCTGAAAAAAGGCAACAATTATGCCGTTGCGGTATATTCCTAAGTTTCCGCGCGGAATCAAATCAACGAACAAACAGGGTGCCATGCGACACCCTGTTTTCGTATTCACTTTTTCGCGCGTTTTCCCGCAAATACGTTGAGCAGCACATAGGCCGTCAGGCACAGGGCGATGGCGGCGGCGAGCACGGCGTACATCCCCGCAATGGAAACGGGCGTGCCGAAGAAGGAAAGGTTGCAGTCGAAGCCGTCTTTCAGCCCCTCAATCACCGCCTCCGGAACCGCCGCTTCCACGCGCAGCGTCTCGAGCGCGCCGCGCAGCGCATGGTTGCGCAGAAGCGAAGTGCCGTAAGTTCCGGGCAGACACGAAATCACCGTTTGCAGCCCGCTTGAAAACGACGAAATGGGCATATACGCGCCGCAGATGAAGCCGTAGCCGGAGCTGAC
>CAZGOO010000170.1:0-2607 GCA_964527505.1 uncultured Oscillospiraceae bacterium
AGGGCCTGCGTTTCGCTATCCGTGAGGGTGGCCGTACCGTCGGTTCCGGCGTCGTTATCGAGGTTCCCGAGGCGTAATTTACGCTGATACAAAAACACCCTGCTTCGGCAGGGTGTTTTTTGTTGCTATAAAAATTCGATCAGAGGGCAAAAAAATTGTGGAAATGCTCCAAGAAATCGTCTTTTACTATGTACTTCCTATATAAAACCATTAAAATCGGATTTTTATAGACAAATTGACGGTATAAATATGAATTTTTCTTTCGAAAATCGAAGATAATTCATCCGAATTATTAAGAAATCGTTCATTGTTTTTTGTCGATAACCCCTTTACTTTTCTGAAAAATATGTTATACTTAACGATGTAAGACAAAAAGCAACCACAACATTAACACTAGAAAAGGAGAAAAGTTTATGAACAACCGTAACAAGCGTTCGAATCCGTCGTGTGAGCTTTATCGTGCCATTCTGAAGCTCAACACCCCCGAAGAAGCGCACCGCTTCTTCCTCGACCTTTGCACCCACTCCGAGCTGTGCGCGATGGAGCAGCGCTATGAGGTCGCGAAGATGCTCGAAAGCGGCCTGATCTACAGCGAGATCCTCGAAAAGACCGGCGCCAGCTCCGCGACCATCAGCCGCGTCAACCGCAGCCTTGTCAACGGTCAGGACGGCTACGAGATGCTCTTCCGCCGCCTGAAAGAAGGCGAATGAACGCATACCGATCCCTCGCGGGCGCTTACGACGCGCTGACGCTCGATGTGCCCTATGCGCGGATCGCAGACTTTACAGAGGCGGTGCTTCGCTCGCTCGGGAAAGAGCCGAAATCGGTTCTTGACCTTGCCTGCGGCACCGGCTCTATGTCTGTTTTGCTTGCCGAGCGCGGCTACTCGGTGCTCGGCGCGGATATTTCCGAGGAAATGCTCACCGTCGCGCAGCAAAAGGCCGCCGCGATGGAGCACAACGCACCCTATTTTGTCTGCCAGCCGATGCAGCGGCTTCGGTTGCCTTACGAGGTCGATCTGGTCGTGTGCCTGCTCGACAGCCTGAACTATCTGACGAATCCCGAGGACTGCAAAAAGACCTTTTCCCGCGTCTTTCGGGCGCTTGCCCCCGGCGGCGTGTTTCTCTTTGATGTGAACACGCCCGAAAAGCTCCGCGCGATGGACGGACAGGTTTTCCTCGACGAAAACGACGACACCTTTTGCGTCTGGCGCGGAGAATTCGACGAGGCGAGCAACATCTGCACCTACGGAATGGACATTTTCCGCAGGAGCGGCGGCCTCTGGGAGCGTGCGTGCGAGGAGCACTGCGAATATGCCTATTCGCAGGAGGAGCTGACGCAGTATCTTCTCGACGCGGGCTTTTCGCAGCCCTGTATCTATGCCGACCGCGAGTTTTGCGCGCCCCGCGCGGGCGAGCAGCGCATCTGGTTTGCGGCAACAAAACCCTGAAAACAAAGGCGGGCGGCGCGGCTGCCCGCTTTTTCGTTTGGCGAAAAGAAAGCGCTTGCAAATGCGCACAAAAGCGGCTATAATGAGCCGAGAACAATGCGGGAGGAACAGCCTGTGAAAGATTATATCGTCCGCGCAATCACGGCAGACGGCTTCGTAAAGGCTTCTGCGATTCGTTCGACGGAGCTTGTCGAACGCGCGCGGCAGATCCATAAAACCACGCCCACGGCCACGGCCGCGCTCGGCCGCGTGCTCACGGCCACGTCCATGATGGGCAATCTGCAAAAAGTGGAAAACGGCGCTCTGACGCTTCAAATCAAGGGCGGCGGCCCGCTCGGCACGCTCCTTGCCACCTCCGACGCGACGGGCAACGTGCGCGGCTATGTGCAGAATCCCGAAGTGAGCCTGCTGGAAAAATACGCGGGCAAGCTCGATGTCGGCGCCGCGGTCGGCACGGACGGAATGCTCACCGTCATTCGCGACCTGCAAATGAAAGAGCCCTACATCGGCAGCATTCGGCTCGTCTCCGGCGAGATCGGCGACGACGTGACGGCCTATTTCGCGCAAAGCGAGCAGACGCCCACGGCCTGCGCGCTGGGCGTGCTCGTCGATACGGACTGCTCGGTCAAGGTCGCGGGCGGCTACCTCGTGCAGCTCATGCCGGGCGCGCCGGAGGATGTCATTCTGAAAATCGAGACGGGCATCGCCTGCGCCGGCGCGGTCACGCCGATGCTCGACGCGGGGCTCACGCCGGAGGAAATTCTGCGCAAGGTGCTCTGCGAATTTGACTTGGAGCTGTTTGAAGAGACGCCGGTGGAGTATCGCTGCTATTGCAGCCGCGAGCGCGTCTCGGCGACGCTCGTCACCCTCGGCAGGGAAGAGCTCGAGCAGATCGTCCGCGAGGGCGAGCCGATTCGGGTGGAGTGTCAGTTCTGCGACACGGTCTATTCCTTCACGCCGGAGGAGATTTCGGAGCTCCTAAAAAGAATCTGAAAAAAACGAAAAAAATTAAAAAAAGTGCTTGACAAATCCTTATAGTGGGTGTATAATGGGCAACGTCGCTGAGATGTGCGACACCTCGGGAGCATAGCTCAGCTGGGAGAGCACATGCCTTACAAGCATGGGGTCACAGGTTCGAGCCCTGTTGTTCCCACCAT
>CAZGOO010000171.1:0-2605 GCA_964527505.1 uncultured Oscillospiraceae bacterium
GAGCGCGTGCTCGTCGCGTCCTGAAGCAGCGTGCCGCCGCCGGAGAGATAGAGCTTCGTTTTGCGCAGGCAGCGGCCGCTTTTTAGTAAGTTAAACAGAAAAATCGAGCGGACGCCCGAGCTGCACGCCGTCTCTTTCGGGCGGCGGCTGAGCGCGCAGATGGGAAGGTCGGGGTCGAGCGCACGGAATTGTGAAACGATAGCGCTTAAAATGGCATTGTCGCCGCTGTTGTGGCGGCCGTAGGCGCCGCAGATGAGCACGCCGTCGCGCTTCGGGCGCTTGGCGCGGCGCACCGCGCGCTCGCAGAGATTTTTAAGTCCCGCCTCGTCGGAATACGTCAAAACGCGGTAGGGGTCCGCGCCCGCGCGCAAAAGGGCCTGCGCCGTCTCGTCGCCGTCGCAGAAATACGCATCGGCGCGGCATTTTGCCGCTTTTTCGGCCGAACCATCCGCGCCGCAAAGAAGCGCTTTCGGCGCTTTGAGCCGCTTGACGGCTTTGCAGGCTTCGACCGTTTCGCAAAGAAGCAGCTCGCACTGCCCCGCAGCGCAGGCTTTGCGCGCCTCTGACGGGTCTGCGGCGCGGCAGCCGGAAATTGCGGGCATCGCCTGCCCGCCGAGCCAGAGAATTTTCACTTCCGCACCTCCCGCGCTTGCGTTTTTTTCGAAATTCGACTATAATGTCTTTATTATCTCTTTATTATACACGAAGAATGCGCCGATGGCAAGCCCCTTTGGCGCGGAGGAACGGATGCAAACGACGATTTCCGAGAAAAATTTACGCCGGTTACTGCCCGATCGCGCGGCGCCGCCCCTTGTATTCGAGCGGCTCGACTCCACAAACGCCGAGCTTGCCCGCCTTTGCGCGAGCGGCGCGAGCGAGGGCGCGGCGGTTTTCGCCCGCAGCCAGACGGCCGGGCGCGGGCGGCTCGGGCGCACCTTCGATTCGCCCGAGGGCGGGCTGTACCTCTCGGTTCTCTGGCGGCCTTCGGAGAGCGACCCCCTCTTTCCCATAACGGCGCTGGCCGCCGTGGCGGTGCGCCGCGCGCTTTTGCATATTTGCGGCGTGGACACGCAAATCAAATGGCGAAACGACCTTCTGCTCGGCGGAAAAAAGCTTTGCGGCATTCTCGCGGAGCTCAAAACCGACGCGCGGGGGCTTTTCGTCCTTCTCGGCATCGGCCTGAACGCCAACACCCGCACCTTTTGTGAAGATTTGCAGCCGCGCGCGACCTCCGTGTTTCTGCACACGGGGCGCGCGGTCGATGAAACCCGGCTCGCCGCCGAAATTTTGCTGGAACTTGACGCCGCGCGGCGCGTCTTATCCGAAAACCCGAAACCCTACCTTGCCGAATACGCCGATGCCTGCATCACGGTCGGAAAGCGCGTGACCGTTTTGCGCACGGAAACGGCGCGCAGCGCCTTGGCGCTCGGCATCGATACGGAGCTTGGCGGCGCCCTGCGCATTCGCTACGACGACGGGAGCGAGGAGCTTCTCACCTCGGGCGAGGCGACATTGCGCGCCGAAAACGGAGAATATTTTTAGGAGGACACCGAAATGATGAACGAAACGATTCGTACTTTAACTTCCCGCCGAAGCTGCCGCGCTTTCCGCGCCGAGCAGCTCCCGCAGGACACACTCGACGAAATTCTGTACGCGGGTCTGTGCGCGCCGAGCGCCAGAGGCCGCCGCCCGTGGCACATCGTCGTTCTGCAAAAGCGCGAGGAAATTGCCGCTTTGGAGGCGCTCAACGCGAAAATTCTCGGCAATCCCGATGCGCATCCTTTCTACGGTGCGCCGACGGTGTGCTTGGTACTCGTGCGCGCGGACATTGCCACGGGTGTGGAAGACGGCGCGCTTGTGATGGGCAACCTCATGAACGCCGCCGCGTCTTTGGGCGTGGGCTCGTGCTGGATTCACCGCGCATACGAAGAATTTGAGCTGCCCGAGGGCAAGGCGCTGCTGCAAAAATGGGGCATTGAGGGCGACTGGCGCGGCGTCGGCCACTGCCTGCTCGGCGCTCCGGCGCAAACGCCCGCCGAACGCGCGCCGCTCGACGCCTCTTATGTAACGCGCGTGTAAAAAAATACAAAAAAATTCAAAAAAACTCTTGTCAAGTACGCAAAAAAAGGATATACTATCTTTACAGCACACGGGGAAATGCAAAGGAGGAACTTTCCATGAAAAACAGCCATCTGAAGACCATTCTCGGGATTATCGGAGGCATCGTCGTCGCCGCCGCGATTGCCGTGGCGCTCATTCGCTACTGGGATTCGCTGAAGAAGCTCCTGCCCGGCGGCAAAGAGGAGGATTTTGCCGACGAATTCGGCGCGGACGATCTGGCAGACATCGAAATTTGATTGCAAAAAGCTCCCGAAAGGGAGCTTTTTTGCGAAAAACGGTTTTTCCTCTTGACAGATGTAAAATCATAGTGTATGATTAGGAAAAATAACAAAAAGGAGGTGCGCAAAATGTACAAGTTTTACATGGTTTTTCGTCAAATTCAAATCGCTCGCGGAGAGTGTCGGCATTTTGCGCCCGTGAAATAGGCTGATTGCGTCTGTTTTGCCTCCCTCTGCAAGCGCAGAGGGAGGTTTTTTGCGCTTTT
>CAZGOO010000172.1:0-2604 GCA_964527505.1 uncultured Oscillospiraceae bacterium
AAATGAACATTCCCTTGATGGAGGAATAGTCGATCAGCTCCGCTTTTTTGCACACGTCGGTAAACCACTGCGCAAAATCCACTTCCATATCGGTGATCTGCTCGACCTTTTTCTCTTTTGCCATTGATTCTCTTCCTTTCGGTTTAATTGCTTCTATTTTCATATTATAGCACGCGTGTCAAGTGTCCGCCATAAAATGGTCTGCGGGCATTTGCCCGAAGGAGGCGGTCGAATTGATCGTAACGATCTGTCTGGATGCCGCAACGCTGCGCTTTTACGGCCGCATCGCAGAAACGCTCGGCCTGAGCGTGGAGCAGGTGCTCTCCGATGCCCTGTTCAAGCTGGCCGGGGAGCTTTCGCTCGAGGCGATGAAAAATGTTTCGGCAGAGGAATTGTAATCATACGCAAAATATGATATAGTATGCACGAACTCGCACAAAGGAGGATTTCGGATGAAAACAATCCGTGATATTTATAAAATCGGCAAAGGCCCCTCAAGCTCCCACACGATGGGCCCCGAGCGCGCCGCCAAGCGGCTGCTCGGGCGCTATCCCGAAGCCGATCGCTTCGTGGTGAAGCTCTATGAGTCGCTGGCCAAGACCGGTCGCGGCCACGGCACCGACCGCGTGCTTTATGAAGTGCTCGGCAAATCGCGCACAAGCGTGCAGTTCTGCGATTTCTGCACCGAGGAGCTGCCCCACCCGAACACGCTCGACCTGTTCGCCTATCAAGGCGAAGAGCTGCTCGGGCAGATGCGCGTTTTGTCCGTCGGCGGGGGCGATATCCGCGTCGTCGGCGAGCCTGCGGACGATGCGGGCGAGGTCTACCCCGAAAATTCCTTCGCCGAGATCGCGCAGT
The DNA here is from genome assembly GCA_964527505.1 of uncultured Oscillospiraceae bacterium. Lineage (GTDB taxonomy): Bacteria > Bacillota > Clostridia > Oscillospirales > Oscillospiraceae > JAZOXB01. The sequence goes on from CAZGOO010000172.1 coordinate 859, forward strand.
TTTGCGCATGGCGCTACATTTCGCTCAGCGAATATGTGGAGCTGAACGAAGGGCCGGAGATTTGGGACTTCCTCTCGGAGGTCTGGCGGAGCATGAAGCGCTCGGTCTACATCGGTCTGCACACCGAGGGAATTTTACCCGGCGGCCTGAACGTCGAGCGCAAAGCCAAGCGGATGTTTGAGCGCGAAGCGCCGGACGAGATCCCGCAGATGCGCGAATTGCGTCTGGTCTGCTCCTACGCCTTTGCCGTCGCGGAGGAAAACGCGGCCAACGGCACCGTCGTCACCGCGCCGACCTGCGGCTCGTGCGGCGTTTTACCGTCGGTTCTTCTGTATATGCAGGAGCGCTACAACTTCACCGACGAAAAAATCTGCCGCGCGCTTGCCGTGGCGGGGCTCATCGGCTCGCTCGTCAAGCGCAACGCGTCCATTTCCGGTGCGGAATGCGGCTGTCAGGCGGAGATCGGCACGGCCTGCTCAATGGCCGCCGCCGCGCTGTGTACGCTCACGGACGCTTCCATCGCCGAGACGGAGTATGCCGCCGAAATCGCCATGGAGCACCAGTTGGGCCTGACGTGCGACCCCATCTGCGGGCTTGTGCAGATTCCCTGCATCGAGCGCAACGCCATTGCCGCCAAGCGCGCGATGGACGCGTTTAATCTTGCGGGGCTTCTGTGCGGCACGCGAAATATCAGCTTCGATATGGTCGTGCGCACGATGAAAGAGACGGGGCAGCACATGAACGAAAGCTACCGCGAAACTTCCGAGGGCGGCCTCGCCCGACTCTACAACCGCAGAAGATACGACTAAAGCGGCGTCTGAAACACGAAAATCGGCGATACCCGAAAAGGGGTATCGCCTTTTTTCACAGCAAAAGGGCGGCAATCGCGCACAAGGCGCAACCGAGCGCCGTCGGAAGCAGGGCGGCAAGCGCCGCCCATTTGCCGCTTCCCGTTTCGCGGCGGATGGTCAGAAGCGTCGTGGCGCAGGGCCAGTGAAAGAGAAAAAAGAGCAGCGTACACACCGAAAGGCGCAGATTCCAGCCGTTTGCAAGCAGGATCTGCGACATTTCGGCGCTCGTTTGCGCGCCGTAGGCCGTGCCGGAGGTAAGAATCATCAAAAGGACTGGAAACACCAGCTCGTTTGCGGGGCTCGCGAGGAAAAACGCCAGCAAAACCGCGCCCGTCAGCCCGAAAATCGCGGCGGGTCTGTCGAGAAATGCGGCAAGCACCTGCAAAAGCGGCGCGCCGCCGATGTGCAAATTTGCAAGCAGCCACAAAAGCAGCCCCGCAGGCGCGGCGACCGCCGCCGCCCGCCCGAGCACGAACAAGGTGCGCTCGCGCAAGGCGCTAAGGAGCAGTCTGCGAAGCTGCGGTCTGCGATAGGGCGGCAGCTCCAAAACGAAGCCCGAGGGCTCGCCGCGTAAGGCCGTGCGGCTTAAAAGGCGCGAAGAAAGCAGCGTCGCGCCCACGCCCAGAAGCACGCACGCGGTCAAAGCCGCCGCGCCGAGCAGCGGCCGCCCGCTGCCGAAGATCATCGTAATGAGAAAAATCAGCCCCGGAAAGCGCCCGTTGCAGGGCACAAAGGCGTTGGTCAGGATGGCAAGCAGCCGCTCGCGCCGCGAGGCGATGATGCGGCAGCCCGTCACGCCCGCCGCGTTGCAGCCGAAGCCCATGCACATGGTCAGCGCCTGCTTGCCGCACGCGCCCGCGCAGCGAAAGGGCTCATCGAGCAAAAACGCGAGCCG
>CAZGOO010000173.1:0-2598 GCA_964527505.1 uncultured Oscillospiraceae bacterium
GTGCGGCATCTGATTTTGCCGTCGCATTTGGACAATTCTCTCGGCGTAATCGAGCGATTTGCGGCGCTTTTTCCGAAAAATGACGTTCTGTTTTCGCTCATGGGACAATATTTCCCCATGCCGAACGCCGCGCCGCCGCTCGACCGCCGCGTGACGCTCGAGGAATACGCCGCGTGCGAGTCGTGGATGGCGCTTTGCGGCATCCGAAACGGCTTTACGCAGTCGCTTTCGAGCGCGACGGACGAGCTGCTGCCGAATTTTGACCTCAGCGGCCTATAAAATTGTGCGCAAACGGTTTACAAGCGCGATAAAATCTGATATACTACATGATATACGGCAAATCGTCGGAGAATTTGCGCGGCGACTGCTCCGCGCGTTACAAAAAACGATGTTTCCCGTGAAACATTTTTGAAAAGGAGGACGATGCGATGGGAAAAATCATCGCGGTTGTCAACCAGAAAGGCGGCGTCGGGAAAACGACCTCGGCCGTCAGCCTCACGGCCGCGCTGCACGCCGCGGGCGCGCGCGTGCTTCTGTGCGACTTCGACCCGCAGGCCAACGCGTCCTCGGGGCTGGGCGTGGACAAGCGAAAAGTGCGAAGCAATGTTTACGACGTGCTCATCAACGGCGCAAGCGCGCAGGAGAGCGTCATTCAGACGAAATATGGCGATCTGATCGCCTCGACCGCCGACCTCGCGGGCGCGACCGTGGAGCTCATCTCCGAGGAGCGGCGCGAATATCGCCTGAAAGAGGCGCTCGAGCCGCTGCGCGAGCGCTACGACTACATCTTCATCGACTGCCCGCCGTCTCTGGAGCTGCTCACGCTCAACGCGCTTTGCGCCTCGGACGGGCTGCTCATCCCCGTGCAGTGCGAATACTACGCCCTCGAGGGACTGAGCGATTTGATGGCGACGCTTCGCACCATCAAGCGCCGACTCAACCCGAACCTCGAGATTTTCGGCGTACTTTTAACGATGTTCGACGGGCGAACGAATTTTTCCAATCAGGTGGCGCAGGAAGTGCGCCGATTCTTCCCCGGCAAGGTGTTTTCCGAGGCGATTCCGCGCAATGTGCGCCTCGCCGAAGCGCCGAGCCACGGGGTGCCCGTTACGGTCTACGACCGCAGCTCGCGCGGCGCGCAGGCATATCTCGCCGTCGCCGAGGAAATTTTGCGAAAGGAGCAACGAAAATGAGCGCAAAAGGACGCGGGCTCGGCAAGGGCCTCGGCGCGTTGATCGGCGACCTGCCCGAGGCGGAGGCGTCGCAGGAGGTCACGCGCCTGCCGCTGCAAAAAATCGAGCCGAACCCGAATCAGCCGCGCACGAGCTTCGACGAAGAGGAGCTTGCCGCGCTGGCCGACTCCATTCGGGAGCACGGCATCTTGCAGCCGCTTGCTGTTCGGGAAACCGACGACGGTTACTATCAAATCATCGCGGGCGAACGCCGCTGGCGCGCGGCGCGGCTTGCGGGGCTGGCGGAGCTGCCCGTTGTGGTGCTCGACGCGGACGACCGGGAGGTCATGGAGCTTGCGCTGGTGGAAAATCTTCAGCGGCAGGACTTAAATCCGATGGAAGAAGCCGAGGGCTACCGCGCGTTGATCGAGGAATACGGCCTCACGCAGGAGCAGGCGGCCGTTCGCGTGGGCAAATCGCGCCCCGCGGTGGCAAATATGCTGCGCCTTCTGGCGCTGCCCGAGGAGGTGCGCGCGCAGGTTTGCGACGGGACGCTCTCGGCGGGGCACGCGCGGGCGCTGCTTTCGCTGCCGAACGAGCGGCTTCAGCGCGCGGCGGCGCAGAGAATTGTCGCGCTGCGGCTTTCGGTGCGTCAGGCCGAGGCGATGTGCAAGCGCATGGCCTCGGAGGAGCAGAAAATCGAGCTTCCGAAGCCCGCGCCGACGGTCGATTACCTCGGCGAATGCGAAAAAGCGCTCACGCGCCGCTTCGGCCGCAAGGTGAAAATCGTGGACGGCAAACGTCGGGGACAATTCGTTCTGGAATACTACGGCGCGGACGATTTGCAGCAGCTCTACGAGACGCTGCTCGCGCTCACGCCCGAAGCCTCGGAAGAATGAATACTATATTATAATGTAGAGGGACAACTATGCTGGATATCAAACGAATCAAAGATGATCCGCAGGCGGTCAAGGCCGCGCTGCGCGCGAAAGAGGTCGAGTGCGATGCGCAGATCGACCGCATTTTGGAGCTGGACGCGTCGCGCCGTGCGCTCATTGCCGCGACCGAGGCGGACAAAGCCGAGCAGAACCGCGTTTCCAAGGACATTCCGCGCCTGAAAAAGGCGGGCGAGGATGTTGCGCCGATTTTTGCGCGCATGGCCGAGCTCAAGGCGCAAATCGCCGAGAATGACAAGGCGCTTTCCGATGTGGAGGCAGAGTACCGCACGCTGATGCTCTCGCTTCCGAACCTGCCCGACCCCGACCTTGCCCCGGGCGGCAAGGAGAACAATCAGCCGCTTCGCTACTACGGCGAGCCGCACAAGTTCGATTTTGAGCCGAAGCACCATGTTGACCTGTGCACCGCGCTGGGCCTGATCGACTACGAGCGCGGCACGAAGCTCGCGGGCTCGGGCTTCTGGATGTAT
>CAZGOO010000174.1:0-2597 GCA_964527505.1 uncultured Oscillospiraceae bacterium
CGGTGCCGAAGCAGCCGAACGCGAGAACCAGCGCCAGAAGCATTGCGAGAATGCGTTTGCTGTTCTTCATTGTTTTCCATCCTTCCGATAAAAATTCTGTATTTCAACCGAACATTTCGGCCAAAACCATGGGGCGTGGGTGGTTGCTTTATTATAGCATCCTTTTTATGTTTTGTCCAGATGTATTATTTCGTTTTTATAAGAAATTCCGTAGCGCGCAAGAAGCGTGCGAACCGCTTCGGCGTAAAGGTCGCGGCATTCGGCATAGGCCCCGCGCGAAATGGCGCGAAGGCAGGGCTCAATCATCTGCGCGCGCAGCTCGGCATAGCGCGCCTGCGGCGCGTCGCACAGTTCGATGGCCGTGACCACGGCGGGCGCGCAGGCGTAGTATTCTTCAATCAGCGCCGCGCCGCCGGGGCTCTGGCGCAGCCAGCCGTCGCGAAACGCGCGAAGCGCGCAAAGCTCCCCGCAGTCGTCGGGCTTGCCCTCGGCGCGGCAGACGGCGGTGGTCAGAAAGCACAGCCGCCCCGTGCGGTAGCCGGCGATGATCTCGTCGTAGTCGCCGTCCGTCCAGATTTCGTCGGGAAAGCGCCGCAACCAGTCCTCGCGCAGCGCGCGGCACAGCTCGTTCGCGCAACCGAGCGCCAGCTTCTTTGCCAGCGGGGTGAAAAAGAGCGCCAGAACGACCTTGACGGCGTAGATTTTCTCCGCGCGACGGGATTTTTTCGCGAAATCGGCGGAATTTCGGAGCGCCGACTCCACACCGTCGAGCAGCGCCGCCGCATAAGGGGTCACACTCCCCCGCGCGCTCGCGCAGAGGTCAAGTTCGCGCAGAAGTTCGCTCTGCGCGCCGGCGTATTCGGCAAAGGCCGCCTCGTAATCGGCCTTGCCGATGCGGCGGTAGTTTTCCGGGTAGTCGAGGATTGCGGCGGGCAGGCGCGCGCGGACGCTTTCGTCGAGCGCTTCGTCAAATTCCGGCTTCGTTTCGACGCTTACATATTTTCCGCAGTACAGGCAGGAAAAGCCCGTCAGCTCCGCGGGGACGGAAAAGCGCTTTTGGCAATGCGGGCAGACCCGCTCGATCGGTTCGGACATGGTTCTTCAGCTCCTTTTCTCTATTTTTTCATATTTTTCTCGCGCTGTCAATCCTTTTTTGCCGACGGGCGAATGATTGCCCGCCCGCGCGGACACAATAGACGCAAAGAAACGAGGTGGAAGCGATGCTCGAATTTTCACTCGCCACGACGCTCCTTTGCGGCGCGGATGCGCTCGAGGCGCTCGAAACGCTCGGCGCGAAGCGCGTATTTTTCGTTGCCGACCCCTTTTTCGCGCAAAACGGCACGGCCGCGCAGCTTGCCGCGCGTTTCCCCGACGCGCAGACGCAGATTTTTTCCGAAGTCTCCCCCGACCCCGAGGTGCAAACGGTGGCAAAGGGCGCGGATCTTTTGCGCGCGTTTGCGCCGGACACGCTTGTCGCGCTCGGCGGCGGCTCGGCAATCGACTGCGCCAAGGCGATTCTGGCCATGAGCGGCGCGCAGGCGCGCTTTGTTGCCGTGCCCACCACGTCCGGCACGGGCTCGGAGGTGACGCGCTTCGCGGTTTTGACCCACGCGGGCAAAAAGCACCCGCTCATCGACCCCGCGCTGCGCCCGCAGCTTGCGCTGCTTGACGGGTCGCTGCTGACTTCCCTGCCGCCCGCGCTCATCGCCGAGGCGGGCTTCGACGCGGTGAGCCACGCGCTTGAGGCGCTGTGCGCCGCGCGGGCGACGCCTTTTTCCGACGCGTTTGCCCTTTGCGCCCTGCAAACGCTTCTGCGCGCGCTTCCGCGTTCGTTTGGCGGCGACACTTCCGCGCGGGCGGAGGTGCACTGCGCCGCAACGATGGCGGGGATTGCCTTTGACAACGCGGGGCTCGGGCTGTGCCACGCGCTCAGCCACGCACTCGGCGGGGCGTTTCATGTGCCCCACGGGCGGCTCAACGCCGTGCTTTTGGAACACGTCGTGCGCGCTCAGGCGGAACAGTGCGACGAAATTTACCGCCGCGCGGCGGCCTTTTGCGGCCTGAGCGGCACGCAGGGGCTTCTTTTCGCCCTGCGGCGGCTGCGCGCGCGGCTGCATCTTCCCGAATCTCTGCGCGGCTGCGGCATTTCCCACGCCGAATTGGCGGAGGCGCGCGAGGCGCTCATCACGGCCGCCTTGGCAGACCCCTGCGCGCTCGACGCGCCCGTCGCGGCCACGCGCGAGGCGATTTTCGCGCTTCTGGAGGCGGCGAAATGACGCGCGTTTTGCGCTCGGTGGGCATCGACGTCGGCACGACCACCACCCAGCTCGTTTTTTCGGAGCTAACGGTGCAAAACGAAAGCGCCTGCGCGCTTCCGAACTACGCCATTGCGCAAAAGCGCGTGCTTTATCAAAGTGCCGCGCATTTTACGCCCCTGCGCTCGCAAACCGAAATCGACGCCGAGGGCGTTCGGGCAATCGTCGCACAGGAATACGAAAAAGCGGGCATTTCGCCGAAGCAGGTTGACACGGGCGCGGTCATCCTCACGGGCGAGACGGCGCGGCGGGAAAACGCGCGGCAGGTGCTCGACGCCCTGT
>CAZGOO010000175.1:0-2566 GCA_964527505.1 uncultured Oscillospiraceae bacterium
GCTTGCCGCACGCGCCCGCGCAGCGAAAGGGCTCATCGAGCAAAAACGCGAGCCGTGGCAGATAGCCCAGCTCCTCCAAAAGCGAAAAAAGCGGGAAAAAGATGGCCATCGGCGGCAGCATCACCGAAATGACCCGCGCGACGGTCGCGTAAACGCCGTCGAGGAGCATGGAAACCGCGATTTGCGGTAAGATCGCCGCAAGCCCGCGCCGCAAAAGAGCGCCGAGCGCGTCGAATCCGCGCTGCAAAAGCTCTGACGGATAATTTGCGCCGTAAATCGTCAGCCAGAACACCAGAAGCAAAAGGAGCGGCATCATCAGCCGACCCCAAACGGGGTGCAAAAGCACATCGTCAAGCCGCTCGGCGCGGCGGTCTGCGCCCGTGTGCTGCACGACCCTCTCTGCAATCTCCCGCGCGCGGGCAACATAGGCGCGGGCAAGCGCTTCCCTCTGCGCTTCGTTTTCCGCAAACAGTCCGAGGCCGAGCCGCGCGGGCGCCTGCGGAACGAAGCCGTCAAGCACATCCTCCACCGCTTCGCGCAATCGCGCAAGCCCCTCTTTCCGCCTTGCCGAAGTTGCCACCACGGCCACGCCCAGCGCTTTCGACAGAAGCGGCAGGTTCACTTCCAGCCCCGTGCGCCGCGCTTCATCGGAAAGATTGACGCACACGACCACACGCTCCGTCAGCTCCAAAATCTGCAAAACGGGCACGAGGCTGCGCGCAAGCGCCGTCGCGTCGCACACGGCAATGGTACACGACGCAGTGCCGCTTTGCAAAAAATCCGCCGCCAGCGTTTCCTCCGGCGAAAGCCCGGCTAAGGAGCGTGTGCCGGGCAAATCGACAAGGCGCAGCTTCGTGCCGCGCCAAACGCCCTCGGCGAGCGCGACGGTCTTGCCCGACCAGTTGCCGGTGTGCTGTCTGCCACCCGTCAGAGCGTTAAAGAGCGTGCTTTTGCCCACATTCGGGCTTCCGGCCAGCGCAATTTGCGTCATGGCTCCGCCTCCGCAGAAACGAGCGCTGCGTCGTTTCTGCGCAGCGCCAGAAGCGTGCCGTTGACGCGAAACAGAAGCATCCCGCGCTTCGACGCGGCGCGCAGGCACTGCGCCTTTGTGCCCTCGAGCAGCCCGAGCTCGAGCAGTCTGCACCGCAGCGCGCCCTGCGCGAAAAGCGCGCCGATTGTGGCGCATTGCCCCGGCGCCAGACGCGCCAAGGTGTTGTCCATATTCCCTCACCCCTTCGGATTTTTTCCCGATATTCTATACGCCTCGGCCGCAAAAGGTGCACGAAGTGCCGCGCTGCGGCATAAACCGTAGGGAAGGAGGTTTTGCCGATGCTGTTTTCGTACTTTTTCGGCGCCTGTACGCCGCGCGGATTTTATCCTTACGCGCAGGAGCTTTTGCGCACGCAGGGGCGCGTTTTTCTCATCAAAGGCGGCGCGGGCTGCGGAAAATCCACATTTTTGCGCAGACTTTCCCGCGAAGCGCAGTCGCGCGGGCTGGACGCGGAGGAAATTCTCTGCTCCTCCGACCCGGATTCGCTCGACGGGCTTGTTTTGCCGCAACTCGGCGCAGCCTTTGCCGACGCGACCGCGCCGCACGTTTTGGAGCCGACGCTCTGCGGCGGCAGGATGAATTATGTAAACTTCGGCGCGTTTTACGACGCAGACGCCATGCGCCGCGCGGAGGAGGAGATCGAGCAGGTGCGGCGGCAAAATGCCGCATGCTACCCGCGCGTGACCGCCTGTCTTGCCGCCGCCGAGGCGCTGATGCACGAATGCCGCGAATTTGCGCAGGAGGAAGCGCTGCGCGCCGAGCTTGCGCAGATTTCGCAGTGCCTCAGCCGCTCGGTGCTTGCCCCCGTGGGGCAAAAAGGGACGCTTCGCCGCGTGTTTCTCGCCGCGCTCACGCCGAAAGGTCGCGTTCTGTGCGAAAAAACGCCCCCGGCGCTCTGCGCGCGGGTATATGTGCTGCGCGATGAATACGGCCTTGCGCCGCAGGTGTTGCAGCCGCTGTGCGAGCGCGCCGTCGCGCTCGGGCATTCGTGCATCGCGGGCTTTTCGCCCCTGCAATTTGAAGGCGCGCCGAGCTATCTTCTTTTGCCGCAGGCGAATACCGCCTTCGTTTCCGATTCAAGCCTGTTCCCCTACACGGGGCCGTGCTTCTGCCGCATCGACCTCGATTCGACCCTGCCTCCGCAGCAGCGCAAGCGGCTCGCTTTCTGCCGCGAGACGACAGCAGCGCTTCTTGAGCACGCGCTCGGGCATCTGCAAGAGGCGAAGCGGCTGCACGACCGCATCGAACAGCTCTGCCGCCCGTTTGTGGATTTTGCCGCCGTAGACGCTTTGACGGAACGCTTTGTCCGCGAGCTTTTCGGCGCCTGACGCTTCTTCGGCAAAAGGCGGCGGCTTGACGCGCGAAAGAAAATGTGCTATGATAATACTTGCGGCCATAGACTGCCGCAGGGAGGTGTTTTTTCATGGCCTTTCTCGATTGGCTCAAAATTATTTTCCTCGGCATCGTCGAGGGCATCACGGAGTGGCTGCCCATCAGCAGCACGGGGCATCTGAT
>CAZGOO010000176.1:0-2555 GCA_964527505.1 uncultured Oscillospiraceae bacterium
CCTCGCGCTTCCGCACCGAATGCGCCGCCGCCCCTTTGAAGAGGGCGTTTTGGATATGGAAATGCTTCCCGATTTGATTCGCGCGTATGAGATCTGATACCTATCCTTTCGTGGCGGTGGTCGGGCAGGAGCGGGCCAAGCGGGCGCTGCTTTTGAATCTGATCAATCCCGCTATCGGCGGGGTGCTCCTTTGCGGAGAAAAGGGGACTGCAAAATCCACGCTTGTGCGAGCTTTGGCCGATTTGACCGACAAACACGTCGTTGAAATTCCACTCAATGTGACGGCCGACCGCCTGCTCGGCGAAACGGACTTGCAGGAGCTTCTGCAAAACGGGCAGAAGCGGCAAAACGCGGGGCTGCTTGAAGCAGCAGAGGGGCAAATTCTGTATGCGGATGAGGTCAATCTGCTTCCGGAGCACATTGTCAATATTCTTCTGGAAAACGACACGACCGCGCGCACCGTTTTGGTCGGCTCGATGAATCCCGAAGAGGGCGCGCTGCGCGACCGATTCTTAGACCGCTTCGGCCTCTATGCGGCGGTGCGCGCGGAAGAGAATGTCGCCCTGCGCTGCCAAATTATCCAAAGGCGGCTGTCCTACGAGGAAGATGCTGTCGGGTTTCGCAAGCTCCGGCAGGCGCAGACCGACGCTCTGCGCGCGCAGATCAGCGAGGCGTCTCAAAGACTTTCGGCCGTGCAAATCGGGGAAACGCAGCTTGCTTTTGCAATCGACCTTGCCCGCGCGGGAAACTGCCAAGGCCATCGCGCCGAGCGGATTCTGGTTGAGACGGCAAAGGCGATTGCCGCATGGGAAAACAGCCCCGAAGTGACGGACGCGATGCTTCGCGAAGCGGCGCAGTTTGTTCTGCCGCACCGTTTGCGCGAGGCGCGCCCCGCGCAAAAAGCGGAAGCGGCTTGTGATGCGTGCGACGCGCCCGCACAATCCGCACAGGAAGAAGCGCGTCCGCAGAGAAATCCCGCCACGGAAAGCAATTCTTCCGCTTCGGGCGAAAAAGACGCGGAAAAGGAATGGGAAATTTCGGATATTCCGAACATTTCCCCGGAACTTCCGCTTCAAAAAATCAAAAAAGCCGCCGGAAGCGGCCGCCGCGCGAAAGTACGCAGCGACACGGCCGCCGGCCGCTATGTCAAAAGCCGCATCCCGAAAGAAAAGGCGCGCGATATCGCCATCGATGCAACGCTTCGCTGCGCGGCGATGCACCCGAAAGCCCCGGGCGAGCCTTTGGCAATCACGGTGTACCCCTCGGATATTCGCGAAAAGATCCGCGAAAAGCGCTGCGGCGCAACGATTCTTTTCTGCGTGGATGCCAGCGCCTCCATGGGCGTCGGCAGACGCATTGCCGCCTTAAAGGGCGCAGTTCTTTCACTTCTGACGGACGCGTATCAAAAGCGCGACACCGTCGGCATTCTTACCTTTCGCGGCGAGGGCGCAAAGCTCGTTCTGCCTTTTACGCGCAGCGTGGATCTGGCGAAAAAATGCCTGAATGCAATCAAAACCGGCGGCAAAACGCCGCTCGCCGCAGGGCTGGAAAGCGCTTATGTGCAAATCAAGGTCGCAAGAGTCAAAGACCGCGAAATTTTGCCCTATATCATTCTTCTCTCTGACGGTCGGGGCAATGTCGCGCTGGACAAAGACCCCTTCGAGGACGCCGTTCGTGTCGCGAAAAAAATCACGGACGACAAAATCACGCTTCTGGTTTTAGACACGGAATGCGGCCGAATGCACTTCGATTTTGCGAAAAAACTGGCCGACCGCGCAGGCGCGGTCTACATTCGCTTGGCGGATTTCGGCGACTCGGAAATTCAAACGCATATCAAAAATTCTTTGGAGGAATCCCATGGATAAACAGGAAACGGCCATCGTTCTGGTCAGCTTCGGAACAAGTGATGCTTGCGCAAAAGAACGGGCGCTCGACGCGCTTGAGCGGGAAGTTCGCGACGCTTTTCCGCGCCATTTGGTTTTACACGCCTATACCAGCCCCACCGTTCGGCGTATTTTGCAGCGGCGCGGCGAGGCGGCGTTTTCCTTGGAGGAAATTTTCGAGCAGCTCAAGGCGCGGGGCGTTCGGTGCGTCGTTTGCCAATGCAGCTATTTACTCGAAGGGCATGAATATGACGCCATGCTTGCCGCAGTCGAATCTTATCGCCCGTTTTTTGACGCAGTTTTTTGCGGCCCCTCGCTACTGCGGCTCGAAGGCGGTGCGGTGCTGCTTGACTTTTTGCGCGGGTATATTGACCTTTCGCAAAATCAGACCTGCCTTCTCATCGGCCACGGTACTACCCACGAAGAAAACCGCGCTTACGCAGAGCTGCAAGCCCGTTTGGCGCGCTGCGGGGCGGGAAATATTCACATAGCGACGATTGAAGCGACCGAAAATCCGCAGGCGGTTGTCTGCGCGCTGCGGGAGCTTCGGACGCGTCAGGTCGTTCTGATGCCGCTTTTGTCGGTGGCGGGCGTCCACGCGAAAGAGGATATTTTCGGCGAAACGGATTCGTGGTATTGCCGACTTCGCGACGCGGGATTTGAGGTTTTGAA
>CAZGOO010000177.1:0-2539 GCA_964527505.1 uncultured Oscillospiraceae bacterium
TCTTTGGCGGAAACAGCGTGGAGCACGAGGTGTCGGTCATCTCGGCGCTTCAGGCGCTCGGCGAGCTCGATCGGAAAAAATACGAGCCTCTGCCCATTTACATTACCAAGCAAAATGAGCTGTACGTCGGCCCGCGCATCGGCGACATTCGCGCCTACCGCGACATTCCCGCGCTGCTCAAGCAAAGCACGCGCGTGATTCTGCTCAACGAAAACGGCCGCGTGCGCGTGACTGAGCCGACCGTGCGGCGCTTTCACAAGCCCTTTTCGCAGGAAATCGACGTGGCGCTGCCCGTCGTTCACGGAACGAACGTGGAAGACGGCACGCTGCAAGGCTATCTGCAAACCCTCGGCCTGCCCTACGCGGGCTGCGACGTGCTCTCGAGCGCGCTCGGCATGGACAAATTCGCGCAGAAGCTCGTGTTCCGCGAGGCTGGCATCCCCGTGCTGCACGGCAGGTGTTACCTCAAAAGCGCGTACTACGCCGATGAAGGCGCCGTCCTTTCGGATATCGAAACCGAATTTTCCTATCCCGTCATCGTCAAGCCCGTCAATCTCGGCTCCTCCGTCGGCATTCAAAAGGCCGCCGACCGCGAAGCGCTGCAAGACGCGCTCGACCTCGCCTTCCGCTTCGCCGCGCGGGTGCTTTTGGAGCCTGCCGTGGTGCAGCTTCGCGAAATCAACTGCGCCGTGCTCGGCGATATCCACGAAGCCGTCGCCTCGGAGTGCGAAGAGCCGCTCAACGCGAGCGATATTTTGAGCTATGAGGACAAATATCTGTCCGGCGGCGGCAAGGGCGCGAAGGGCGCGAAAAGCGCGGGCAGCAAGGGCATGGCGAGCCTTGCCCGCAAAATCCCCGCGGATCTTCCGCCGCAGCGGCGCGAAGAGGTGCGCGAACTGGCGGTCAGGGCGTTCCGCGCGCTCGGCTGCGCGGGCGTGGCGAGAATCGATTTTCTGCTCGACACCGCGACAGACCGGCTCTATCTCAACGAAATCAACACCATCCCCGGCTCTTTGTCGTTCTACCTCTGGCAGCCGCTCGGGATGTCCTATGCGCAGCTTCTCGACCGCCTCATCGAGCTTGCCCTCAAGCGCGAGCGCGAGCGCGAGAGCCTGAGCTTCTCCTTTGAAACGAATCTTCTGCAAAACGCCGATTTCGGCGGCAGCAAGGGCGCAAAGGGCTAAAAAAGTCCTTTCCGAATCGAAAAAGCCCGCACGGACAGGTTTTTCCTGCCGTGCGGGCTTTTTTTGAGCGAATTTAGATTATTTGGTTACCTGCATATTGACCACGCAGAGCTGCTCGCCGAGCGCCGATTCGTCATTGACCGCGCCGACATAATCTTTCCCGAGCAGGTCGAAGAAATCGCCGCTGATGTTCAGGTCGGGGAGCTTTCCGACGAGCTTGCCGCGCTCCATCAGGTAGGCGCACTGCACGGGCGTGGCGAAGTGCCCATCGGGCGTGGTGTCGCCGCCGCCTGCCATGGAGATGTAGATCGCCTTCTCCGGCACGAGGTCGGCCAGCTTTTCCGCCGTCGGCTTGAGATAAATGCCATTCAGACCCAAACTCGGTGCGGAGTCGTAGCCGGCAGAGGCCGAACCCGACAGGGGCAAATCGTACTTCGCGGCGCTGTTTTTCGTGGTGATGACGCGCCTTAAAACGCCGTTTTCAATGAGCGCCGGGCGGAAGTCCGGCTGCGTTACGACACCTTCGTCATCAAAGAAGCACGCGCCGAGATGCGTTTCGGGATTGCCGTCGCTTGCGACCGTCAGTTTTTCGGAGAAAATCTTCTGCCCGAGCTTGCCGCTGACAAGCGACGCGCCGGAGATATAGGTTTCGCCGACAAAGCTCCCGGTAAACTGCCCGAAAAGCTGTCCGCCGCTCATAACGATTGGCCACTTGCCCGCTTCGATGTCCGCAGGGGTGAAAAACGCGTCGTGAACCTCTTTGCACTGCGCGACCATCTTGTCCTCTTCAAATTTGCGCGAGGAATAGTCGTAAAACGCGTCCATCAGGTTGCCCGCGCCGCGATTCTGGAACAGAAGCGACACATCGAGCCAGCGGTCTTTCCATGAAAGATTTCTGCCGTTGGAGTTGCGGTATTCGCAGGACTCTTCCGCGAGCTGAATCTTATTGCTCACGGCAAAACGCGGGCAGACCTCCGCGACGCGGTCTAAAAAGCGCTGCATTGCGGGAATGAGCTCGTGATTGGGGAGAATCTCTTCGCCGTGCTCCATGTGCAGCTCGAGCGCGCCGTCAAGCTGCGTCTGATAGGGAATCCCGCGCGCAAGCGCCGCTTCCGCTTTTTCGGTCAGCGCGGCTTCGTCCGCGTCGCCCAAGGCGCCCGCGATGCCGATTTTTCCGTCTTTGTAAACGCGGACGGTCGTTTTCGTCTCCTCCTGCTTGCGGTAGCTGTCGATTTTACCGCCGGTAATATTCAGCGTAACGGAGGATTCGCTGCTTTTCAAAAATTCTTTTTCCATTTCGGCCACCTCACTGCACATTCATTTCCGACACGCGGACATACGGCCCGCCGAAGCCG
>CAZGOO010000178.1:0-2537 GCA_964527505.1 uncultured Oscillospiraceae bacterium
TGGTCACGGGGAACGCTCAGCTCCATGCGGTCGCGGGAGTCAAACTCGAAGGTGGCGTAGTAGTGCGTCGTGCGCATCGCGGAGAATCCGTCCCCCGCGCGATGCTGCACGCTTGTGTGCGTGCGCTTGGCCACGACCGTCGCGGCCACATTCAGCCTCGGCGAGCGTCGATCGCGCCGCCGCTGCGAGACGGCGGTGACGATGCCGTAAATTATGATGGCCGTCGTGGTCAGGAAAATCAGAAGCCCAACCGATAGAAACAGCGCCGTCATTGGTTACTCCTTTGCCGCGTCGGTCAAGGCAGTCAGGCCGACCACATCGTCCACCGGCAGCGAGAAGCACACCGCCTTGGCGGGCGTTTTCGGGCCGGCATTTTGCATGATGGCGCTCATGATGGCGTCTTTGTCGGTGCGGCGGGTGGCGATATAGATGAGCTCTTTTTCCGGCGCGATGGCAACGCCGAAGATGCGCGCCGTCTGCGCATTGGCCGTGCCCTTGCCGTGGACGACCGTGCCGCCGCGCGCGCCCGCTGCGCGCGCCGCGTCCATGACCATATCGGATCTGCCCTTATCGGCGATCACCAAAATGAGGGAATACATATTCTCTTTCATTGAAATCTCCTCCGTTGCGCTAATGTTCTGCCCCTGCGTCAGCGTTTTCAGGGCAGCGTTTCCGCCGATGCTCTCGAGCGGGATCGACATCGCGATGCCCGCGCCGGGCAGATTGATGCCCATTCGCGTGACGAGCCCGTCCATCAAGGGGCGGACGGCCGCGGTCGGCACGACCGATTGCAGAATGATTTTTTCCGTTTTTTCCATGCCGAGGTAGTCGAGCACGCGCTTGCTGGCCGTGCCGTTGGCCAGCACGGAGAGAATCGGGCCGACTTGGTGCTTTTTGAAAAATTCACGGTAGCCGTGTTCCAAATCGCGGTTGAGGATGGTAAGCAAAACTCTGTAACCCATTATTCCGCCTCCAATTCGATAATTTCGTTGTCGAGCGCTTCTTCCTCGGCTTTCGCCGCGCGGCGCTCTTTGATGCGGGAGTACAGGCCGAGAAGCTGAATGGTGATCAGCGGGGTCATGGCGACCATGGCGACCACGCCGAACGCGTCGCTGACCACATCGCCGCCGACCGACAGGCACACGCCGATGGACATCGGCAGAAGGAAAGTCGCCGTCATCGGGCCCGAGGCCACGCCGCCGGAGTCAAACGCGATGGCCGTGAAGATGGGCGGCACGAAGAACGAGAGCACCACGGCGATGAGATAGCCCGGCACGAGGAAATACATGATGGGAATGCCCAGCAAAATGCGCAGCATCGCAAGGCCGATGGATACTGCCACGCCGATGGACAGGCTCCGGCTGAGGGCCTCTTTGGGGATGGCACCCGAGGTCAGCTCATACACCTGCTTGTTCAGCACATGAACCGCAGGCTCGGCCTGCACGATGAAGTAGCCGATGACCATGCCGAGGGGAATGACGATCCAGTTGTAGTCCAGCGCGCCGAGCGCTTCGCCAATGTAACTGCCGACGGGCATAAAGCCGACGTTCGCGCCGCAAAGGAAGAGAACGAGGCCGATAAAGGTATACAGGAAGCCCACGCTGATGCGCAGAATGTTCTCTTTTTTGAGTTTCAGCGCAAAAATCTGGAACAGAAGGAAGAATACGATGATCGGCGCGAGCGCCTTGGTCACTTCCGCAAGGTAGGTCGGCAGATTGCCGACGAAGAGTTTGGCAAGCTCCTGCGAATTTTCCACCGAGGGGATGGTCGAGGGCGTGTAGGCGCCTTCGGTGGGGTAGAAAATGCCCAAAAGCATCACGGCCAGAATCGGGCCGACCGAGCACAGGGCGACATAGCCGAAGGAGTCGTTCTCCGCATCGCCGTCGGCGCGGATGGACGAGATGCCGACGCCCAGCGCCATGATAAAGGGAACGGTCATCGGCCCCGTGGTCACGCCGCCGGAGTCAAACGCGACGGCAAGAAATTCTTCGGGGACGAAAAGGGCGAGGACGAACACGACGCCGTAGAAAATGATGAGCAGCGTGTTCAGGCGAATGCGCAGAAGCGTGCGCAGAGCCGCGACGACAAGGAACAGTCCCACGCCGCCCGCAACGGCGAGGATGATGACCATGTTCGGCACGGAGGGCACCTGCCCGGCCAGAACCTGCAAGTCCGGCTCGGCAATGGTGACGATCGCTCCGACGAGGAAGCAGATGACGACGATGAACCACGGCTTTCCCGAACGGGTGAGGGCTGAGCCGATGTGTCCTCCGACGGGCGTCATGGACAGGTCTGTGCCGAGGGTAAACATTCCCATGCCCACGATGAGCATCAGAACGCCTACGGCAAAGGTCATGAGAAGTTCCGTCGGAACGGGGATGATGGTGAAGCAGAGCAAAAAGACGATGATCGCCGTCGGCATGACCGACGTGAGCGATTCGCGCACTTTTTGCATGAGGATAGTCCTTCCGGATTTGAGCAAAAAGATCCCTCCGTTTCCCGGCGGCGCTGCGGGGCGCATCCGATTTTTATTTTTC
>CAZGOO010000179.1:0-2535 GCA_964527505.1 uncultured Oscillospiraceae bacterium
GCGACGAGCTTGTACACGCCGCCGCAGACCGGCTCGGAGCGCGCGGTAATGAGCCGCTCGCCCACGCCGAAGAGGTCAATTGCCGCGCCCTGCGCGAGAATGTCCTGAATGATGTATTCATCGAGCGAGTTGGAAACGGAAATTTTGCACTCCGTCCAGCCGGCGTCGTCGAGCATTTTGCGCGCGCGGCGGGTCAGGTAGGTCATGTCGCCCGAGTCGAGGCGGATGCCGCATTTCGTGATGCCGAGGGGCTTGAGCACTTCGTTAAACGCGCGAATCGCGTTCGGCACGCCGCTTTTGAGCGTGTTGTAGGTGTCAACGAGCAATGTCGCGTTCGTGGGATAGGTTTTGCAGTAGGTGCGGAAGGCTTCCAGCTCGGAGTCGAACATCTGCACCCACGAATGCGCCATCGTGCCGCCTGCGGGCACGCCGTAGAGGCTGTCGGAAATGGTGCAGGCCGTGCCCGCGCAGCCGCCGATGTAGGCCGCACGCGCGCCCAAAATCGCGCCCTGCGCGCCCTGCGCGCGGCGCGAGCCGAATTCGAGCACGGTTCTTCCCTGCGCGGCGCGCACGACGCGATTGGCCTTGGTGGCAATCAGGCTCTGGTGGTTGAGTACCAAAAGGATGTAGGTTTCCACCAACTGCGCCTCGATGGCCGGCGCGCGGACGGTGAGAATCGGCTCTTTCGGGAACACCGGCGTGCCCTCCGGCACGGCGTAGATGTCGCCCGTGAAGCGGAAGCCCCGCAGATATTCCAGAAAGCGCTCGTCGAAGCACTTTCTGCCGCGCAGATATTCGATATCCGCATCGGAGAAATGCAGGTCGCGGATGTACTCGATCACCTGCTCAAGTCCCGCCGCGATGGCGAAACCGCCGCCGTCGGGCACATTGCGGTAAAAGACGTCGAAATAGCAGATCTGATCGGCTTTTCCCGAGAGGAAATAGCCATTGCCCATGGTCAGCTCGTAGAAATCGCAGAGCATGGTCATGTTGAGTTTGTCGTAAGTGTTCATTCGACTCCTCCGAAGATGTAATATGCTCATTATACCCGTTTTCCCGCGAAAGTGCAACCTTAATCTTGACCTTGCGCACGAAATTTGCTATGATAGAAAAAAATAAGCCGCAAAGGAGATTCAAACAATGTTGGAAGTCGGATTGACGGGCCGCAGCGAGGCCCTTGTGGAAAAAGAAGATACCGCGCAGGCGGTCGGTTCGGGCGAGCTTCTGGTCTACGCCACGCCGTGCATGGTCGCGCTGATGGAGGGCGCCGCCTGCGACGCGCTGGCGGGGCAGCTTGCCGAGGGCGAAAGCTCCGTCGGCGTATCGTTGCAGCTTGCCCACACCGCCGCCACGCCCGTCGGGATGCAGGTGCGCGCCGAGGCGACGCTCGTTGCCGTCGAGGGGCGCAAGCTGCGCTTTGAAATCGTCGCTTCCGACGAAGCGGGCGAAATCGGCAAGGCGACGCATGAGCGCGTTGTCATCAAGGCCGAGCGCTTCCTCGAAAAGGCTTACGCCAAATTATGAGCGGTCGTTTTCTCGAAGCGGGCGAGCTGGTCGCCGCCCACGGCGTGCACGGGGAGGTCAAAATCCTCCCGTGGGCAGACGGGCCGGAATTTCTGCTGGATTTTGACGAATATTTCATCGGCGGCACGGCCTATGCCGTCGAATCGGCGCGCGTACACAAAACCTGCGTTCTGGCCAAGCTGCGCGGCATCGATACGCCCGAGGCGGCCATGCTTCTGCGCGGCAAGCGCGTGTGCATCGAGCGCGAGAAAGCACAGCTTCCCGAGGGGCACTTCTTTATCGCCGATCTGCTCGGCTGCCGCGTGGTGGACGAAGTGCAGGGAGAACTCGGCAAACTTTCCGACGTTCTGACGCTTCCGGCGAGCGACGTGTATGTCGTTCGGGGCGAAAAGAGCTATATGATTCCCGCCGTTAAGGAATTTGTGCGGCAAATCGACATCGACGCGCGCGAAATTCGCGTGCGCATCATTGAAGGAATGGAAAGCGATGCGAATTGACATTCTGACGCTCTTTCCCGATACCGTCGGAGATGTTTTGAGCGAATCCATCCTCGGCCGCGCGCAGGAGCGCGACCTCATCCGCATCGAGACGCACCAGATCCGCGACTACACCGCCAACCGCCAGAATCAGGTGGACGACTACCCCTACGGCGGCGGGCGCGGCGCGGTGATGACGGCAGACCCTTTGTATCGCGCGTGGTGCCACGCCTGCGACGAGGCCGGCGGCCCCGTGCACACGATTTATATGACCCCCTGCGGGCACGTTTTTCGGCAGGAGGACGCGCGGCGGCTTGCAAAGATGGAAAATATCATTCTGGTCTGCGGGCACTATGAGGGCATCGACCAGCGCTTCATCGACGAATGCGTGGACGAAGAGCTTTCCGTCGGCGATTTCGTGCTCACGGGCGGGGAGATTCCCGCGATGGCGGTTGCCGACGCGGTGTGCCGCTTGGTGCCGGGCGTTTTGTCCGATGCGGAGTGCTTCGAGGACGAGAGCCACTGGGCGGGACTT
>CAZGOO010000180.1:0-2478 GCA_964527505.1 uncultured Oscillospiraceae bacterium
AGATACATACCCACTTCGCTGCACTCGCCGTTGAAATTGGCCATGAGCTGCTCGAAGATGAACTTCTTGTCGGCTTCGGAGATATCGGGGTTGTTTTTAACGGTGGTGGCGTAGATGCCGAATTCGTGCTCGGCGGCCAGCTTCATCTCGCCCTCGACGAGCTTGAACTTCTCGCCCGGAACGCCGCACAGCGGGCACTTGAAGCCTTCGGGCATATCGCCATCGTGAACATAACCGCAAACGGGGCAAACATACTTTTTCATTGAAAAATCCTCCATTGATTTTTTACCGGTATTTATTATGAAGCATCGCGGGCGATGCATTCCTTACACACGCCGAAAAACAGCAATTGGCAATCCTCCGCACAGCCGCAGGTGAGCTCCCTGCAAAGCTCCTGCGGGGGAGTGATGCCCTCCACGTCCAGAACCGACGCGCAGGATTTGCAGACGAAGTGCGCGTGCGGCTTGGTGCAGGCATCGAAGCGCTCTAAGCCGCCGACCACGCCCACGGAGATCGCGCGCCCCTGCGCGCGAAATTCGCGCAGATTGCGATAGACCGTGGCAAGCGACAGATCGGGGATGCTCGGCTTTAGCTGCGCATAGACCCACTCGGCCGAAGGGTGCGAGGTGGTGGCGCAGAGGCAGTCGTAGATTGCGTCGCGCTTTTTGCTGCGCTTTTGCATTGCGCATCCCTCCAAAACAATAATAATTATCATTTGCGTTTTAATTATAGCGCGGACGCGCCGCTTTGTCAAGCCTTTTTTCAAAATATTTTTTTGAAAAATTCGCGGTTGAAATCTGCGCGAAAATGGGTTATACTGGTAGGCGGAAAACGAACGGAAAGGGAGGCGCGCCGATGGGGGAGATCGTCAGTTGGGTATCCGGCAAGGGCGGAACGGGCAAGACCACGCTCTGCGCGGGCGTTGCGGCGTGTCTGGCCATGCTCGAGCGCAGCGTTCTTTGCATCGATACGGACATCGGCCTGCGCAATCTGGACATTGCCCTCGGCCTTTCCGACCGCGTGTGCGCTTCGTTTACGGAGCTTTTGCGCGGCGATGCGTCTTTCGACGCGGCGACGGTGCATCCGAAGCTGCCGCAGCTTCATTTTCTCACCGCACCCGCGCGCCCGGAGGCCGTTGACCCCGCCGCATTTGCGGCGATGCTGGAAAGCGCGCGAAAGCGGTTTGATTTTGTTCTGCTCGACGCGCCCGCGGGCATCGGCGAGGGCTTCCGCCTCGCCGCCGAAAATGCCGACCGCTGCGTGGTGGTCTGCAACTGCGACCCCGCGTCCCTGCGCGACGCCGCCCACGCCGCCGAGCTTTTGCGCGCCGAGCGCAAATTTGCAAATCTTCTGGTCAACCGCGTCACCGCGCGCCGCTTAAAGCGCCTGCGTCTGACGGTGGACGATATGATGGATACGACCGTTTTGCCGCTGCTCGGGCTGGTGCCCGAGGACGAGCGGGCGGTTCTGGCCGCCGCTGCGGGGCAGCTTCTTTCCCTCGCGGCAGACGACGGCGCGGCGGAGGCAAGCCTGCGCATTGCCCGGAGGCTGTGCGGCATCTCCACGCCGCTGATGCACTTCTGAGGAGGTCTTTTTCATGACGATCGCTTTGCTCGCACACGACAAAAAGAAAGAGCTGATGGTGCAGTTTTGCACGGCTTACAGGAGCATCCTCGCGAAGCATCACCTGTGCGCCACGGCAACTACGGGTCGGCTCGTCGCACAGGCGACGGGGCTTCCCGTTACGCTCTATCTTTCCCGCGCGCAGGGCGGCCACCAGCAGGTCGATGCGCGCATCGCCTATAACGAAATCGACATGGTCATCCTTTTCACCAATCCCGCAGGCGACGATCCCTATTCCGATCGCCAGCTTGCGCAGACGATTCACCTGTGCGACAAGCACGAAGTGCCTATTGCCACGAACCTCGCCGCCGCCGAAATGCTCATCTTCGGCCTGCAACGCGGCGATCTGGACTGGCGCGAGGTGCTCTATCCGAGAAACGACGGGAGGTAACTTATGCAGGCTTCGGAACTGATTGAATTGATCCGCAATGCGGAAAAAACCACGCCCGTGCGCGTGACGCTTCAGGCAAGTGAAACCGTTCATTTTGAAGGCGTGGAGGATTTTTGCGGCGGTAACGGGCTGCACATCCTCTTCAGCGACTGGAAAGTGCTCAAGCCGCAGCTCGACGCGCAGGCGGAAAAAATTTCCGCGCTGCATATCGAAAACAACGCGCGCAACACCGCGCTTCCGATGCTCGATGTGAAGGAGCTGCACGCGCGCGTGGAGCCGGGCGCAATCTTGCGCGAGGGCGTGGAGGTCGCGGACAACGCCGTGATTATGATGGGCGCGATTTTGAACATCGGCGCGCGCGTCGGCGAGGGCAGCATGATCGATATGGGCGCCGTCCTCGGTGGCCGCGCCACCGTCGGCAAGCACTGCCACATCGCCTCCGGCGCGATTCTGGCAGGCGTGAT
>CAZGOO010000181.1:0-2473 GCA_964527505.1 uncultured Oscillospiraceae bacterium
AGCTTCTGCACCGCTTCGGCACGCTCGACGGGGTGTATGAAAATCTCACGCCGCAGAATATGAAGGGCAAGCTCTTTGAAAAGCTGCAAAACGGCCGCGAGGCGGCCTACCTCTCGTATGAACTGGCGACGATTCGCTGCGACGCGCCGATCGGCGACTTTTCCGCCGAAGATAACCTCTGCAAGCCGCCCAAGGAGGCGGAACTTTTGGAGCTTTTCCGCCGACTGGAATTTCACAGGCTCATCGAGCGCTACAATCTGCGCGCGGCAAAGCCCGAGGCGGCGCAGGCCATGCCGCAGGTGCGCCCGGGAAAGCCGATTTCGTCGCTCGGCGCGCTTCTGGCGCTGCTCGAAGCGAAAGAAATTGTCCTCTCGGCGGATTTGACGCAGGGCATCGTGGCGCTTCGTGCGCAAAATGAGGACTATCTTCTCACCCGCGCGGCGCTCGGGCAGGACTTTGAGCGCGCGCTGGCGCTGCTCTTTGCCCCCGATGTGCCGAAAATCGCGCACGACTGCAAGCCGCTTTTGCGCCGCCTTGCCGAAACGGGCATCGAAGCGGGCGGTTTCGTGTTCGACACGGCGGTCGCGGCCTATTTGTTAGACCCGACCGCGGGCGATTACAGCCTGCCGCGCGTCGTTTCCGACACCTTGCATCGCACGATGACCACCGCCGAGCCGACGGCCGAGGCGCAGTGCATCGAGGCGCTTTTTAAGGCGCAGCTTCCGCTTCTGCGCGCGCAGGGAAGCGAAAAAGTGTGCTTGGAAATCGACTTGCCGCTGTGCGCCGTGCTTGCGCGGATGGAGGCGGCGGGCGTGACGGTTGACCGCGCGGCGCTCGACGCATTCGGGAAAATGCTCGCCTCGCGCATCGCCGTGTGCGAAGCGGAGGTCTACGCGGCGGCGGGCGAGGAGCTGAACATCAATTCGCCCAAGCAGCTCGGCGCGCTTCTCTTTGAAAAACTGGGGCTTTCGCCCGCGAAAAAAACGAAAAACGGCTACGCCACCGGCGCGGAGGTTCTGGAAAAGCTCGTCGGAAAGCACCCCGTGGTGCAGAGCATTTTGGACTATCGGATGCTCACGAAGCTCAAATCGACCTATGCCGACGGGCTCATGAAGCAGATTGCCGCCGACGGGCGCATCCACACGACCTTCCAGAATACCGTCACCGCGACGGGGCGGCTGTCGTCCACCGAGCCGAATCTGCAAAATATCCCCGTGCGCACGGAGCTCGGCAGCGAGATTCGCAAAATGTTCATCCCGAAGGCGGGCTGCGTGCTCGTTGACGCGGATTACAGCCAAATAGAGCTGCGCGTTTTGGCGCATCTGGCGCAGGATGAGGCGATGATCGCCGCTTTCCGCTCGGGCGAGGACATCCACACCGTCACGGCCTCGCAGGTCTTCGGCGTTGCGCCCGAGGAGGTCACGCCCCTCATGCGCAGGCACGCCAAGGCGGTCAATTTCGGCATTGTCTACGGCATTTCCGAGTTTTCCCTCGCGCAGGACATCGGCGTGAGCCGCCATGAGGCCAAGGCGTATATCGAGGGCTACCTCAGCCGCTATGCGGGCGTGCGCCGCTTTATGGAAGCGGCCGTCGCCTCCGCGCGCGAAAAGGGCTACGCCGAAACGCTCTTCGGCCGCCGCCGACCGATCCCCGAGCTGCAAAGCAGCAACTTTAACATCCGCTCGGCGGCCGAGCGCATCGCGCTCAACAGCCCCGTGCAGGGCACGGCGGCGGACATCATCAAAATCGCGATGCTGCGCGTGGACGAAGCGCTGCGCCGCGAGGGCTTCAAGGCGCGGCTTTTGCTTCAGGTACACGACGAACTCATCGTTGAATGCCCCGAAGAAGAGGCCGGGCGCGTGGCAGAGCTCGTCACGCGCGAGATGGAAAGCGCCGTTTCGCTTCGCGTGCCGCTCGTCGCCGAGGCGAAGTGCGCAGAAAGCTGGTATGCGGCAAAATGATTGTACCCATGACGAATGCGCACGTTGCGCAGATTGCGGAATTGGAAGCGCGCTGCTTTTCCGACCCGTGGAGCGCGCGCTCGATCGCCTCGGAGCTGGAAAATCCCCTGAGCCTGTGGCTGGTCGAAGAACGCGACGGCGCGGTCGCGGGCTACATCGGCTCGCAGCGCGTGCCGCCGGAGGCGGATGTGATGAATGTGGCCGTTGCGCCGGAATTTCGCCGACAGGGGATTGCGCGCGAGTTGATGCGCGCGCTTTTGGCGCGGCTGCGCGATGAGGGCATCGAGGCGCTGCTGCTCGAGGTGCGCGTGTCGAACGCGGCGGCGCGCTCGCTTTATGCGCAGCTCGGCTTCCGAGAGGTCGGCCTGCGGAAAAATTACTATTTGGAGCCGAAAGAGGATGCGCTCATCCTCAGAAAGGAGCTTGGCGATGCTGATTCTTGCGATTGAATCGTCCTGCGACGAAACGGCCGTCGCCCTCGTGCGCGACGGGCGCACGGTTTTGACCGACTG
>CAZGOO010000182.1:0-2455 GCA_964527505.1 uncultured Oscillospiraceae bacterium
GTATTTTCGCCGTCGAGATGCCCGCTGAGCAGCTCGAGGTAGGATTCACAGTTCATTTCTCTCGCCTCCTGTGCCGTTTTGACGGACAAAATGTGCGTTTGTTCCCGATTTTCGCCCCTTTATTTTTCCGAGCCGTCCGTCAAAAGCCGCAGCTTGTCCCGCGCGCGGGAAAGGCGCGACTTGACTGTGCCGACGCGGATGTGCAAAAGCGCGGCAATCTGCTCATAGCTCAGTTCCGCGTCGATGCGCAGGGCCAGAAGCTCGCGCTGCTGCGGCTCGAGGCGCTCAAGTGCGCGCAAAAGCTGCGTGCGGCGCTCTTTCTGCAAAAGCGTCTGCTCGGGCGTGGGCGCGGTGTCGGGCAGCTCGAGGGCAAATTCCTCGCCCGCCTCGTCCGTCTGCGAAAGGGAGACGGCACGCGTGCGCTTTCTGCGGCGCAGGGCGTCGGTGCAGGCGTTGGTCGCAAGGCGGTAGAGCCATGTGGAAAAAGCGGCGTCTGCGCGAAACGCGGCAAGGCCGCGCCACGCTTTGATGATCGTCTCCTGCGCGGCGTCGGCCGCCTCATCGGGGTCGGTCAAAATGTGCAGACACAGCCGCGTCAAAGGCTCCCAATGCGGCATGATCAGCGCCTCAAAGGCCGCTTCGTCGCCCTCGGCGGCGCGGCGGACAAGCTCGCGTTCGTCCATGGCGCTCACCTCAGCTCGCGGCAGATGCCGTCAAAGACGCGCTCGACCTCCTCGGCGGTGTTGACGCGGCAGGCGCGGTCTTTCCAGTAGTTCGCGTAGGCCACGCCGCGCAGATACCACGCAATCTGCTTGCGCGCCTCCAAGCAGGCGATGTGCTCGCCCTTGTCCTGCACGGTCAGGGCAAACTGCCGCCGCGCCAGCGCCATCCGCTCGGAAAGCGGCAGCGCTTCTTTCGGCGCTTTTCCCGCCAGCGCGTCGGAAATTCTTCCGAGCAGCCACGGGTCGCCGAAGCTCCCGCGGCCGACCATGAAAAACTGCGCGCCCGTGCGCGCGCGGCAGCGCAGCGCATCTTCGGGGGAAAAGAGGTCGCCGTTGGCAACGACGGGGATATTTACCGCGCGCACCACTTCGCCGATGGCGTCCCAGTCGGCGGTGCCCGCATACTGCATGGCGCGCGTGCGGCCGTGGACGGTGACGGCGGAAGCGCCGCAATCCTGCATTCGCTTGGCAAATTCCGGCGCGCAGAGGCTTGCACGGTCCCAGCCGAGGCGCATTTTGACCGTGACGGGAAGCGTCACCGCGCCGCGCACCGCTTCTACGATGCGCCCGGCCAGCTCCGGCTCGCGCATAAGCGCCGCGCCGTCGCCGTTGTTGACGATTTTGGGCATCGGGCAGCCCATGTTGATGTCGATAAAATCGCAGCCGGAAAGTTCCTGCGCGATGCGCGCAGAGCGCGCCATGATTTCGGGGTCGTTGCCGAAAATCTGCACGCCGCAAAGGCTCCCTTCGTTTTTTCGCAGCAGGGCGCGGCTTTTCTTATCCTGATAGACCAGAGCGCGGGAGGAAACCATCTCCGTGACCGTGACCGCCGCGCCCAGCTCGGCGCAGACCGTGCGAAATGCCCAGTCCGTCACGCCCGCCATCGGCGCAAGAAACACATTGCCCGAAATTTCATATCCGAGAAACCGCATGGCGCTTCCCTCCCGTTTCGTTTTCCCCAATCGTACCACATTTTCTGTGAAAACTCAACAAAAAACTTGTCCGAGTTTGTGCAGCTTAACAAAATCTTCATATTTCGTGAATATTTTCTGAAAATCTATTGCCAAAACGGCGGCAAGATGGTATACTGTGTTAACCGCCTTAATACAGTCGGCCGCTCTTTGTCGGCTACGCGCAGACAATGCGCTTGGGAGAAAAAACTATGCAAACAATAAAGATCATCAACCTTGTCATCTGCATTCTGTTTCTGCTTTTTTACGCCTACCAATTCGTCTATATCCCCATCGTCTGGTTCTATAAGCGCCGCAAGCACAAGCCGGAGGTGCTGCACCGCATCGCCGTTTTGATTGCCGCGCGCAATGAGGAAAACGTCATCGGCCAGCTCATCGACAGCATCCGCGCGCAGAATTACCCTGCGGAGCTGGTCGATATCTACGTCGGCGCGGATAACTGCACGGACGAGACCGCCCGCGTCGCCCGCGAGCGCGGCGCAATCGTTTACGAGCGCTTCGACAAGGTGCGCGTCGGCAAGGGCTATGTGCTGGAAATGCTGCTCGACAAACTCAAGAGCGACCCGCACGAGGCGTATCTTGTGCTCGACGCGGACAATATCCTCGACTCGAACTATCTTCGCGAGATCAACGCCACCTTTACCGACGGCTACGAGATCGTCACGAGCTACCGCAACTCCAAAAACTTCGGCGACAACTGGATTTCGGCGGGCTACGCGCTGTGGTTCCTGCGCGAATCGCGCTACCTCAACGAGGCGCGCT
>CAZGOO010000183.1:0-2441 GCA_964527505.1 uncultured Oscillospiraceae bacterium
CAGAGCGAGACTACAAAAAAGGTAGGTGCAATTGAGAATGCAGGCAGTTATCGTTACCGGTGGCAAGCAGTACAGCGTCAAGGAAGGCGACATCATCTTCGTTGAGAAGCTGGGCGTTGAGGCTGAGTCTACCGTGACTTTCGATCAGGTTCTGGCGGTCGTGGACGGCGCGAACTCCAAGTTCGGTACTCCCGTCGTCGCCGGTGCCAAGGTCGAGGCGAAAGTGCTGAAGAACGGCAAGTCCAAGAAGGTCGTCGTCTTCAAGTATCGCCCGAAGAAGGACTCCAAGTCCCTCCGCGGTCACAGACAGCCTTACACGAAGGTTCAGATTGAGAAGATTTCCCTGTAATGACTAAGGTAGAAATCTTCAACAGAAACGGTCGAATCAGCGGATTCTCCGTTTCGGGGCACAGCGGCTACGCCGAAGCGGGCGGCGACATCGTCTGCGCCGCCGTCACCACGGCCGTGCAGATGGCAGAGTGCATCATCAACGATGTCCTCGGCAACCACGCCTCCGCGCGCGTCAAGCCCGAAGAGCCCCGCATCACCCTCACGCTTCCCGCAAGCTGCGACGACGAGGACACCGTTCAGGATGTTCTCACGGGCTTTATGCTCACCATGTGCTCGCTGCGGGAGCAGTACCCGGATCATATCGAAGTTTTGGAGGTGTAACTATGCTGAAAATCGGTTTTCAGTTCTTCGCGCATAAGAAGGGCGGCGGCTCGACTAAGAACGGCCGTGATTCCGAGTCCAAGAGACTGGGCGTGAAGCGCGCGGACGGTCAGTTCGTTCTCGCGGGCAACATCCTCGTTCGCCAGAGAGGCACGCACATTCATCCCGGTACCAACGTCGGTATCGGCAGCGACGATACCCTGTTCGCAAAGATCGACGGTCACGTCAAGTTCGAGCGTATGGGCAAGGATCGCAAGATGTGCTCTGTCTACGCGGTTGAGCAGTAATTGCATTACGGAATCCCGAACATAATCGCTTATGTTCGGGATTTTTTTATGAAACAGGAGGACGCTATGTTCGTAGATAAAGTAAAAATCTTCGTCAAGGCGGGAAACGGCGGCAACGGCGCGGTGGCCTTTCACCGCGAAAAATATGTTGCCGCAGGCGGCCCCGACGGCGGCGACGGGGGAAAGGGCGGCAACATCGTCCTTCGCGTCAACGACAACCTCTCGACGCTGATGGACTTCCGCTATCAGCGCAAATACGCCGCTTCGCCCGGGCAGGACGGTCAGGGCGGCCAGCGCAGCGGCAAGCGCGGAGAAGATCTCATCATCCAAGTGCCGCGCGGCACGGTCGTGCGCGACGCCGAAACAAACGAAATTATCAAGGATATGTCCGACAGCGACGACTTCATCCTCTGCAAAGGCGGCCGCGGCGGCTGGGGCAATAAGCACTTTGCCACACCCACGCGTCAGCTCCCGCGCTTTGCCAAATCCGGTCTGCCCGGCGAGGAGCACGAGGTCATTTTGGAATTGAAGCTCTTGGCCGATGTCGGTCTGGTCGGCTTTCCGAACGTCGGCAAATCGACGCTTTTGTCCGTCACATCCAACGCCCACCCGAAAATCGCCAACTACCATTTCACCACGCTCTATCCCAACCTCGGCGTGATTTACGTGGACGACGGCGTTTCTTTTGTCATGGCCGATATTCCCGGCATCATCGAAGGCGCGTCGGAGGGCGCGGGGCTCGGGCATGATTTTCTGCGCCACATCGACCGCTGCCGCCTGCTCATTCACATCGTCGATGCCTCCGGCTGCGAAGGGCGCGACCCGATTGAAGATCTGGAAAAAATCAACGCCGAGCTTGCCGGATATTCCGCCGAGCTTGCCTCCCGCCCGATGCTCATCGCCGCGAACAAGTGCGATTTGATTGAGCAGGGGAGTGAGAATCTTTCGCGCCTGCGCGCATACTGCGAGGAGAAAGGCTACGAGTTTTACGAAATCTCCGCCGCGACCACGCAGGGCACGCGCCGCCTGATGCAAATCGTCGCCGCGAAGCTGCGCGAGCTTCCGCCCGTGACGGTCTACGAGCCGGAGTATGTCAAGCCGCTTGCGCAGGCGGGCGCGGCGGACGAGCTGCAAATCGAGCACACGGACGACCTCTGGGTCGTCAGCGGAAACTGGCTTTTGCGCCTGATTTCCGATATCAACTTTGCCGACTACGAATCGCGGATGTATTTTGACCGTCAGCTCCGCAAAAGCGGGCTCTTTGAGCGCCTCGAAGCGATGGGCATTGAGGACGGCGACACCGTCAGCATCTACGATTTTGAATTTGAATACGAGCATTAAAAGCGCCGCGTGGCGCAAAACAACACCCCCGACCCGATTTCCCCGGGTCGGGGGTTGTTGCGCTTGCAGACGGTCTTTTTTCTGAGAAAAACCGCAAAAAACACTTGACTTTATATATATATATATAATTGTTTTACCTGC
>CAZGOO010000184.1:0-2437 GCA_964527505.1 uncultured Oscillospiraceae bacterium
GCGGCGCTCTTGGCGGGGATGAGGCCGCCGATGAGCGTCAAAGCGATGCTAAGAAGCACCAATAGCGCCGCCGAGTCTGCCGGAAGCACGGCGCGAAGGTTCGGCTCGCCCGTGAGCGACTGAATGATGGCGTTGGCGGGAATGAGCATCAGAAGCGTCAAGCCGATGCCGATGAGGCCCGCAAGCAGGCCGACCAAAAACGTTTCGGCGTTGAACACCTCCGAAATATTGCGCTTGGAGGCGCCGATGGCGCGCAGAATGCCGATCTCCTTGCGTCGCTCCATGACGGAAATGTAGGTAATCACGCCGATCATGATGGACGAGACGACCAGCGAGATCGCCACAAAGGCGATGAGCACATAGCCGATGATGTCCACAATTTGCGTGACGCTGCTCATCATCGTGCCGACCATGTCGGTGTAGCCGATGACCTTATCCTCTTCGCCAAGCGACTGCATTTTTTCGTTATATTCGTCCAGAATGCGCACGATTTCGCCCTTTGCGGCAAAATCAATGGGATAAATGCGAATTTCCGAGGGCTCGTCGAAATCGGCGTAGCCCAATGTCTTGAGGTTCGATTCGTAGCTGTCGTCGCCCGTCTGCGTCAAAGAAGCCAAGAGCGAGGCAAGGCTGCTTTCGTCCATGGACAGGCGGAAAGCGCCCATCATCGCCTCGGAATCGACGCGCAGCGCGCCCGCAAACTGCCCGACAAGCTGCCCCATCTGCTCCTGCATCCGCGTGGCAAGCTCGCTCGAGAGCTGCGAGGCCACTTCCCCGCTCGCCTGCCCCATTTTTTCGGCAATCTGCTCGGCAAGGCTCTGCGAGACGGTTTGCATCACCTCGTCAAAATAGCCCTGCACGGCTTCGGAGAGCTGCTGCGTCAATTCGTCCACATTCAGAAGCAGCCGCGCCGCCTCGGAAAATGCCTCCTGCGCCGCCGCATCCTGCACAAATTCGGAGAAGCGCTCGGAAAATTCCTCGGGGTCGGCCATTTCATTCTCGGCAGCGTAGGCGCGGTAGCCCGCGTAGAGGCTATCGAGCATTTTCCCAAGCTGCTCGGGCAAAATCTGCACGCCCTCGCCGAAATCAATCAGCTTTTGCGCGCTTTCGCTTAAAATCTCCTGCGCCTCGGGCGTTTGCAGATAGTCGCGCAGGGTTTCGGCAAACTGCGCGGGATCGGTCACGCCGTTTTCCTCCGCGTAGGCGCGGTAGCCCTCCAGAAGCTCGACCATGAGCTCGGAAAGCGCCTGCAAGTCAAGACTCAGTGCGCCGTTTTCCTCCAAAATTTTCCCAAACTCCGCCTCGAGAAGCGCGCGCCCCTCTTCGGAAGTGAGGTAGGTTTTGAAATATTCGCCGAGGCGCGTGTAGTCCGCTTCGGGATGCGCGGCGGCGTAGTCGCGGTAGGCATTGAGCAGCACCCGCATCGCTTCGCCGATATTTTCCGTATGGAATTCAATTTGAATCTGCGAAAGAATTTCGGCAAGGTCGGGCATGGGAATCGCGGGCATGGTCAAGTCGTCGAACGCGCCCTCAAGGGAGCTTCCGAGGTTCAAAGAGCCCTCAAGCCCCTCGAACATCCCCGAAAAATCGAGGTCGAGCGCGCCCTCATCGACGGAAAAGGCGTTTTTCAACGCGTCGGTGTCGATGGAAAAGAGCGTGGAAAGGTCGAGCGCGGACTGCGTTTTGTCCTCAAATTCCTTGCCCGTGAACACATTGACCTTCGGCGAAGCAAGCTGCGCCTGCACGATTTCGCTCTTGGCCGCCTGCTTGGCAACATGGGTCGTCAGCTCCGCGGGATACGCGATGCCCGCCGTGAGCAGCATGGTGCTCGCGTCCTCTTTCGGCTGCACCACACCAACGATTTTCAGCGTTTCCGAATTGTTCAGCGCCGCATTGCGCGCGTTTTCGTCCTGCGAGCGGTCGCGCCAGAGGGCGTAGTCGGCGTCGTATTCGTACAGCGCGGTGACATCGAGCAGGCGGAATTCAATGTCCAAAAGCTCCTCGTATTCGTATTTGTCAAATACTTCCGCCGAGCCGACGTCCTCGTTATTGAGGAAGCGGCGAATCAGCTCGTCGAGCTCCATCGCGTCGCGCAGACCGAGGGTGTACATCGTAAAATCGCTGATGCTGCCCGCGGGCGAGAGTACCACCACGCATTCGTTGTAATTTTCCGGCCAGTGCCCCGCTTTCACGTCGTACTGCTCGCGATAGAGCGACGGCTCTGCGGGCATGGCGTGAAACACGTCGAAATTCATCATCGAAGAAACCATGCTCGAAGACTCGCTCGCGCCGAAGCCCATGGCACTAAGCGTTTGGTCGGGGTGCACCTGTCGGAAGCCCTCGTTCTCGGCGCGGTAGATCTGCGGGGTGACATTGTAGCAGTATTCCACGGCGGTCGTGACCGCCTCGATGCCGCTTTCTCCGGTGTCCAGAAATT
>CAZGOO010000185.1:0-2427 GCA_964527505.1 uncultured Oscillospiraceae bacterium
TCCGGCTGCTTCGGCGGGAGCTTGATGACCAGAAGTCCCTGCTGCGCCGTCTGCCCCTCGGAGAAGTGATCGACTTCGTTTTCCGAAAATTGCAGCTCGCTGCCGTCGTGCAAAAACTGCGCATATTCCACGCGGCCGCCGAAGCCCGGCAGCTCCAAAAACGCATAGGGATACTGGAACAGATGCACATACAGCCGCTTGCCGTCCTCGCTTTGCGTCAGGCGGCAGCCGTTGGGCGCGGCGAAGCATTCGTCCGCCTCCGTGCAGCCGTAAATCGAGCGGCTGTTGCGCTTCATCCAGTCGCGGTAGACCGCAAGCGCGCTCTGCGCGCGGTCGTCAAAATCTCCGCGCGCCGTCGGGCCGACGTTCATAATGAGATTCCCGCCGCAGGAGACGGTCTGAATGAGCATCTCAATGAGCATTTTCGGCGATTTCCAGCTCATTTCGTCGCGATAGTAGCCCCACGAGCCGGAGAAGGTCTGGCAGGCTTCCCAAGTGACCTTTTCGCCCGTTTGCGGATGGCGCAGCCAGCGCTGCGGCTGGTACTGCTCGGGCGTCCAGAGGTCCTGCTCCACATCGGAGCGGTTGTTGATGAGAATTTCCGGCTGCAAAGAGCGCGCAAGGGCGATTAAGCCCTCGGCGTCCCAGTCCTTTGCGCCCTTGCCGCGAAGATAAGGCTTGGGATTGTCCCATGCGTAGGAAAAATCGAGCCAGAGGATGTCGATTTTGCCGTAATTCGTCAAAAGCTCGGTGAGCTGGTCGCGCATATATTGACGATAGTTGTCCATGTTTTTCGTCGCGTTCTGCGCTTCGACGTCCTTGTCGTCGCGGCGGGGATGGTTGGAGTCAATGGTAAAATCGGGATGATGCCAGTCGAGCAGGGAATAGTAGAAGCCCACGCGCAGCCCCTCGGCGCGAAACGCGTCCACAAATTCGCGAACGAAGTCGCGCCCCGCAGGGGCATTCATCGAGTTGTAATCCGTATATTTCGTGTCAAAGAGGCAAAAACCCTCATGGTGCTTCGTGGTCAAAACGGCGTATTTCATCCCCGCGGCCTTGGCCTCGCGCGCCCATTGGCGCATATCGCAAAGATCCGGGTCAAAATAGCGCATATAGCGGGAATAATCTTCAACGGTGCGCCGTTCGCGCGTCATCATCCATTCGTGGCGCGCCGCACAGGAATAAAGCCCGAAATGCAAAAACAGCCCGAAGCGGGCGCGGCGAAACCACGCGGTCTGCCCGGGCGTTTTGCGAACCTGATCGATGGGAAGCATAAAAACTGCTCCTTTCGGTTTTTTCTTTACTATAACATACGCTTTCGGGGAAGTCAAGCTTGCCATTTCCCGCGAAATGCGCTACAATGGAGGCGAAATGAGGTGGTAAATATGGTCGGACGCTTTGCGCCGAGCCCGTCGGGAAGAATGCATCTCGGCAATGTGTTCACGGCGCTTATTGCGTGGCTTTCCGTCCGCGCGCAGGGCGGCACGATGCTGCTTCGCATCGAAGATCTCGACCCCGAACGCTCGCGCGAGGAATATGTGCTTGCGCTGCGCGACGATCTGCGCTGGCTGGGCTTGGACTGGGACGAGGAAATGCCCCGCCAGAGTACGCGCACCGCGGCCTACGCCGAGGCGTTTTCGCGCCTGAAAGGCGACATTTACCCCTGCTACTGCACCCGCGCGGCGCTGCACGCGGCCTCCGCGCCCCACGCGTCCGACGGCAATTTCGTTTACGCGGGCACCTGCCGCGATTTAAGCGATTCCGAGCGCGCGCAAATGCGCCGCGCGCCTTCGTGGCGCGTCCGCGTGCCGAATCAAACCGTTCGCTTCACCGACGGCCTGTTCGGCGAAGTCGAGGAAAATTTGGCCGAAGGCTGCGGAGACTTTGTGCTTCGCCGCGCCGACGGCGTATATGCCTATCAGCTTGCCGTCGTCTGCGACGACGCGCTCGGCGGCGTGACGCAGGTGGTGCGCGGGGCAGACCTGCTCGGCTCGACGGCGCGCCAAATCTGGCTGTTTGAAAAATTGGGATATCGCGCGCCGGAGTATCTGCACGTGCCCCTGCTCGTCGCGCCCGACGGCAGACGCCTGAGCAAGCGCGAGCGCGACCTCGACCTTGCGCATCTGCGCCGGATCGCAGCGCCCGAGGCGCTCATCGGCCTGCTCGCATTCTCCTCTGGGCTGATTGAAAAACGGCAAAAAATCTCCGCGCGGGAGCTGATTTCGGAATTTTCCGCCGAAAAACTGAGCAAACATCCAATCGTTTTTCCAAACGCACCGGAATTTCCTTAAAAATCCATAAAAAACGGCAGTCGCGAGGTTCGCGGCTGCTTTTTTACTGCGCGAAAGGAGGAAATTATTTGAGCGTGTACGGATATATCCGCGTCAGCAGCCACGAGCAGAACGAAGATCGGCAGAGCATCGCCCT
>CAZGOO010000186.1:0-2421 GCA_964527505.1 uncultured Oscillospiraceae bacterium
TGACAGCTTATCTGCCCTGATGAAATCCATTCGCGGCTCCGACCCCGACGCGGCGGTTTACTACCTTGCGCGCTTTCTGGCGGCGGGCGATTTGCCCGCGTGCTGCCGCCGCCTTTTGTGCTCGGCGGCCGAGGACGTCGGCCTTGCCTACCCGCAGGCGATTCCCATCGTGAAAGCCTGCGTGGACAGTGCCTTGCAGCTCGGTCTGCCCGAAGCGCGGCTGCCTCTGGCCGATGCCGTGATTCTGCTTGCCACCGCGCCGAAATCCAACTCGGGCTATCTGGCCATCAACGCCGCCATGCAGGATGTGGCGGCGGGCAAGCTCGGCGAATTTCCGCGCGAGCTTCAAAACGTCCACGCCGACAGCGCCGGAATGGAGCGCGAGCAGGGCTATCTCTACCCGCACGACTACCCGCATCATTGGGTCGCGCAGCAATATCTGCCGGAGTTGCTTCGCGGCACGACCTACTATCACTATGGGGATAATAAAACCGAGCAGGCCGCCAAACGCTACTGGGACGAGGTGAAAAAGCCGTGAATCTGTTCGTGGGCGATATTTTGCGCATGAAAAAGCCGCACCCCTGCGGAAGCGCGCGCTGGCTTCTGCTGCGCGTGGGCGCGGACTTGCGCCTGCGCTGCCTCGGCTGCGGGCATGAGCTGATGCTTCCGCGCGCGAAAGCGGAGCGCGGCGTGCGCGCCGTGGAAAAACCCTTCGACGAAAGCGCGGAAAAATCCGCAGAAAAAGCAGACGGGAAATAGAATTTCCCCGAAAAAGCCGCACAAATCCGAAAGAAATCGCACAAAACAGGCCGTGATCTCCACGCGGGATCTCGACCTGTTTTTTTGCGCGCGCGGGCTATACTTTGTCCCGCTGGGAGGCGGTGACGGCGCTATGACGGTGTATCTTGACGCGGTGTTCGCGCTGAATTTTGCGGTGAACTATCTGCTTCTGCGCGGCGCGGCAACGCTCGGAGGTGGCCTGAAAAGCAAGCGACTTTTGCTCGGCGCGGCCTTTGGCGCGCTCTACGCCGTGGCCGTCTGGCTGCCGCACTGCGAAATTCTGCGCCTTGCGGCAGTGAAACTTCTTGTCGCGGCGGGGATGCTCGTTCTTTCTTTCGGGCTGCGGCGCTCGACGGTACGCCTTGCGGCGGTGTTCGGCGCACTGACTTTGGCGCTTTGCGGCGCGGTCTACGGCGCGGAGCTTCTTTCCGGCGGCACGCCGCGCCTTCGCGGCGAGGCGCTCTTTTTCCCCGTGCGCTTTTCCACGGTGGTGCTCACGGCGGGGGCGGTGTATGCCGCATGCCGACTGCTTCTGCCGAAGCTCAACCACGCAAAAGAGAGCATCGTCACCCTATCGCTTCGCCTCGGCGCGCGAAAAGTGCGCTTAAGCGCCCTGCGCGACACGGGCTGCACCCTGTGCGACCCTATCTCGGGCGAGGCGGTTCTGGTGGCAAACTGGCGCGTGGCGCGCGATTTGACGGGGCTTGCGCTCTGCGCGGCGGATTTTTCCGCGCCCGAGCGTCTGCTCGAGCCTCTGCGCGAGTTTCACCCGCGCCTGATCCCCTACCGCGCCGTCGGCACGGCCGGCGGGCTGCTTCTGGCGATTCCCGTGCGCGTGACGCGGGAAAATTCCACATGGCGGCAGCTTGTCGCCTTTTCCCCGACGCCTTTGTCGGATTCCGGCGCCTACGAGGCGCTCATCGGAGGTACGGACTATGCACATGACCCTCAAAAAGCTGCTTGAACGTCTCTTCGGCAGCCCCACGAAAATTCTCTACATCGGCGGAAGCGACGTTCTGCCCCCGCCTCTGCCGCCGAGTGAGGAGCAGGAACTGCTCGCCCGCGCCGCCGAGGGCGACGAAGCGGCCAAAAGCCGCCTCATCGAGCGCAATCTGCGCCTTGTCGTGTTTCTCGCCCGCCGCTTTGAAAACACGGGCGTAAACATCGAAGACCTCATCTCCATCGGCACCATCGGGCTCATCAAAGCCGTCTCCACCTTTCGCGCGGATAAGAGCATCAAGCTCGCAACCTACGCCTCGCGCTGCATCGAAAACGAAATTCTCATGCACATCCGCAAAATCTCCGCGCAAAAAGCGGAAGTTTCGCTCGACGAGCCCATCAACACCGACTACGACGGCAATGAGCTTCTGCTTTCCGACATCCTCGGCACCGACGCCGACATCGTCATGCGCCCGATGGAGCTCGACGCCGAGCTGCACCTTTTGCGCGAAGCCCTTTCCCGCCTTCCCGAGCGGGAAAAACGCATCGTTCGCCTGCGCTTCGGCCTCGGCGGCGCGCCCGAGCGCACGCAAAAAGAGGTCGCCGACCTTTTGGGCATCTCGCAGTCCTACATTTCGCGGCTGGAAAAGCGCATCATGCAGCGCCTGCGCCGCGAACTTTTGCGGCAGGTGTCGTGAAAAA
>CAZGOO010000187.1:0-2375 GCA_964527505.1 uncultured Oscillospiraceae bacterium
GTGGGAAATGTGCTGCTTTTGTCGAAATTGGAGGCGCAGGCGCTTTCGACCGAGTGCAAGCCCGTGCGCATCGATGAGCAGATCCGCCGCTGCGTCGTGACGCTTGAGCCCGCGTGGTCGAAAAAAGAACTGCGCTTCGACGTGCAGTTGGATGAGGTTTCTCTGCGCGGCTGCGCGGAGCTTCTGGCGCTGGCGTGGTCGAATCTTATCTCCAACGCCGTCAAATTCAGCCCGCAGGGCGCTCTGATCACGCTGCGTCTGCTCGAGCAGACGGAATGCGTCGTCTTTTCCGTGCAGGACGAAGGCTGCGGCATGGACGCGCAGGCGCAAGCGCGCTGTTTTGAAAAATTCTATCAGGCCGACTCGTCGCACAAGGGCGAGGGCAACGGCCTCGGCCTTGCAATGGTCAAGCGTGTGACGGAGCTGATGCAGGGCGTAGTCGAAGTGGAATCCGCGCCCGGGCAGGGCGCGACGTTCCGCGTGATTCTGCCGAAATAAGGAGGAACAACCGTGCAAAAACGACTTCTGGCGCTCGGCGACGTGGTCGGGCAATCGGGCGTGGAATATCTTTCGCGCCATCTGCGCAGGCTCAGAGCGGAGCTGGGCGCGGATTTCTGCGTGGTCAACGGGGAAAACGCCGGCGGCGTGGGGCTTACGCCCGCACAGGCCGATATGCTCTTTCGCGCGGGCGCGGACGCGATCACCTTGGGCAACCACAGCTTCTCGCGCCGCGAGCTGGTTCCTTATATCGAGCGCGAGCCCGCGCTTTTGCGCCCGGCAAATCTCCCGCCGCAGCAGCCGGGGCGCGGCGTGGGGCTCTTTGAGACGGACTTCGGCACCGTGGCGCTCATCGACCTCATCGGCCGCTGCTCGATGGACTACACGCCGGATAACCCCTTTCTTCTCGTGGAGCGGCTTTTGAAAAATCTGCCGACGAAGCTCGTTTTCGTGGAGATGCACGCCGAGGCGACCTCGGAAAAGCTGGCGATGGGCTATTTGCTCGACGGCCGCGTGAGCGCCGTCTGGGGCACGCACACCCATGTGCAAACCGCGGACGAGTGCATTTTACCCCGCGGGACGGGCTATCTGACCGACCTTGGAATGTGCGGCCCGCGCAATTCCATCCTCGGCATTCGCCCCGAGCAGTCGGTCGCGCGCTTTCGCGGCGATTTGACGGGGCGCTACGAAACCGCCCCCGGGCCGTGCAAATTAGAGGGCTGCCTCTTCGCGTTTGACGCGGAAAGCGGCCGCTGCCTGAATGCGGAGAGGGTGGTGCGCCGTGATTAAACTGCTGCACGCAGCGGATCTGCACCTCGATTCCGCGTTTTCCGCGCTCCCTGCGGAGCTTGCCGCCATGCGCCGCCAAGCGCAGCGGCGCGCGCTCACAGCGCTTTCCGATGCGGCAAACGGCTGCGATTTGGTGCTTCTTGCGGGCGACCTCTTTGACGGCGCGGGCGTCTACCGCGACACTTTAGACGCGCTGCGCGAATGCTTTGCGCGCATCGACGCGCCCGTGTTCATCGCCCCGGGCAACCACGACCCTGTCACTCCGGGCTCGCCCTATCTGACCGAAGATTTCGGCAAAAACGTCCACATTTTCCGCTCGGCGCAAATTGAGCGCGTCGAAACGGACAAGGCAATCGTCTACGGCGCGGCTTTTACCGCGCAGAATATGCCGCCTTTCGGCGATTTCCGCGCGGAAACCGGCGAAAAGCCCGTCCTTTTGCTCCTGCACGGCGATACGCAGAAAAATTCCCCCTACCGCTTCGTTGACCCCGCGCAGATTTCGGGCGTGGACTATCTCGCCCTCGGCCACATCCACGCGCGCTTTGAACATTTCTCCGGCGGCCTGAACTACGCTTGGCCGGGCTGCCTGACGGGGCGGGGCTTCGACGAATGCGGGCAAAAGGGCGCGCTGCGCATTTCTTTGGACAAAACCCGCTGCGAGAGCGAATTTGTTCCGATTCGCGCGGGAAAATACGAAATTTTGGAAGTAACCGTCGAAAACGACCCCCTTGCGGCGATTTTATCGGCGCTGCCCGCCGATACCCGCGACGACTGCTATCGCATTATTCTGCGCGGCGAGAGCGACGCGCCCGACCTTGCTTCGCTTCGCGCGGCGCTTGAAACGCGGTTTTTCTCTTTGGAACTGCGCGATGCGACCGCGCCGAAGCGCGACCTGTGGGACGGCTGCGCGGAGGACACCCTGCGCGGGGCGTTCCTTGAAAAAATGAAAGCGCGCTACGACGCGGCGGCCACGCCCGAAGAACGGCAGAGCGTGCTTCGCGCCCTGCGCCTGACACTCGACTTGATGGACGGAAGGGAGGCGCGCCTGTGATTCTCAAACGAATGCGCGCGCATTTCGGCAAGCTCAA
>CAZGOO010000188.1:0-2324 GCA_964527505.1 uncultured Oscillospiraceae bacterium
CCGCGCGCGGCAAGCTCGTTGCCGATGGCGTTTTGCAGATGGTAGCCGATGTAGCCCTGACTCATCGCGCCGCACTCGGGGAAAGGCATATCGGATTTGATCGCGCCGCACTCGGCGGCGGTGGCCATGCCGAGATTGATCATGCCGACCTGCGGGCCGTTTCCGTGGGCGATAACCACTTCGTTGCCCTGCTCGATGAGATCGACGATGGGCTTTGCCGTCGCGGTGACAAGAGAAAGCTGCTCATAGGGGGTGTTGCCCAGCGCGTTTCCGCCGAGGGCAATCACGATTCGTTTGGACATTTTCGTTAACCTCATTTCAAATGTTGCACAGGGCGGAGGTCTTCCGCCCTGTGCATTGTGCGGGGAAAAAATCGGAAAAGTTTTGCCGTAATAGATTCGGATTCATGCCGCAAAGCACCGCGCGGCGCCGGGCAAAGCGCAGACCTGTCGGCGGAAAAACCGCGCAAAGTTTGCGTGAAGCATCGAATTGTTTTTTTCAACGGCAGAAAATGTTGCCGTGTGTATAGTTTATCACATCTTTTGCGGAAGTCAAATGATTTTTTGAAATTTTTCGTTTTTCTTACGAAAAAAGTGCCCCCCGAGCCGAAATTTTCGGACTCGGGGGAAAACTCTGCGCAAAAAAAGCGGAACAGAAAGGCGGCACGAGGCGCCTTTGCCTCATGCCGCCCGAGCTTACGGAATGACGATGTAGTCGGCGGGGTCAACGGTGCTGCCGTTGTAATAAACGCCGAAGTGCAGGTGCGGGCCGGTGGAGTAAACGCCGGAGCTGCCCACATAGCCGATGGTGTCGCCCTGATTGACGATCTGGCCGACATAGAGATTGTTGAACGCGGAGAGGTGGCCGTAGTAGGTGGAGTAGCCGTCGCCGTGGTTGATGATGACATATCTGCCGTAGAGGTAGGAATTGACCACGCGGGTCACTTCGCCGGTCTTGGCGGCGTAAACGGGCGTGCCGTAGTAAGAGGCAAGGTCGATGCCGTTGTGGAAGGTGCCTTTCTGGCCGGTGATGGGGTCGGTGCGGTAGCCGTAGCGCGAGGAAACATACACAAAGCCGCTCGGGTCAACGGGGAAGATGAAGCCCTTTTCGGAAACGAAGAGGCGCTCTTCGAGCTTTTTCTGCTCATTATATTCCTTTTCGAGCTTGGCAAGCTGCGCCGCAAGGGTGGATTCGCTCTGCTCATAGCCGTCGAGCATATTCTGAAGCAGGGTGCGGTCGGCTTCGAGCGTGTAGAGGAGGGCATCGGACTTGCTGCGCTTTTCGGCAAGCTCGGCGGTGCGCTCGTCCAGCTCGGCGCGCTTGAGCTCGATGGCGGTCTTTTCCTCGGCGAGAGACGCCTTGGAGTCTAAGATGGCGTTGGCCATTTCCAGAAGCTCCGCGAGCATTCTCTGGTCGGCCTTGGAGATCTCTTCGATCATCGCGGTGCGGCCCAAAAGGTCGGAAAAGCTCGCCGCATTGAGCACGACCGAAGCGTAGGAAATTTCGCCGCTTTCCTGCATGGCGCGGATGCGCGCCTGAAACTGAACGAACAGTTCATCGCGCGAATCGTACAGCGCGTCGAGCTCCGCCTGCTTTTCGGCGATGAGCAGATTGTAT
Source organism: uncultured Oscillospiraceae bacterium (assembly GCA_964527505.1). GTDB lineage: Bacteria > Bacillota > Clostridia > Oscillospirales > Oscillospiraceae > JAZOXB01. The sequence continues at coordinate 1,618 of CAZGOO010000188.1, forward strand.
TGGTGCAGAATCTGCTCGGAGTTGTCGATGTCCTGCTGCAAAAGGTCGATCTCTTCGTCAAGCTGCATTTTCTGCTCGACGGCCGAGACGATCTCGCTGTTGCTGCCGTTGATTTTGTCGCGCAGGGCATTGATCTGCGCTTTGTTTTCTTTTTCCTGCTGCTGGAGCTTTTCAATCTCGGCAAGAATATCGTCGGATTTGGAAGCAAAGGCCATGACGGCCGAGCCGCAAAGCAGCGCAAGGGTCAGAAGCAGGCTGCAAGAGATTCGTATGAAAGAACGCATAAAAGCCTCCGGAGATTTTTCCGGGCCGCAGCGAAGCGGGGCGGAAGAAAATCGGTTACAATTCATAACCATTTGCCGCCATTGTAGCACACCTCGGGCAAAAATGCAAGCACTAATTCGCCGCAAAGGTCGAATTGTGTCGCTTTTCGTGCTTTTTTTATGGAAAATTTACGAAAACGACACGAAATTCCGAAAAATTTTGTGCGCCGCGGCTGCGTGACGCGCTTTTTAATGCCTGCGCGGATGTGCGGAAAAAAGTTGCGATTTTCCGAAAAAAACCGAAAAAAATGTTTGACTTTCGGAGCATTCGGTGTTATGATAGACAGGCCGCATTGAAGAGGCTTCAAGTCGGGCGTTGCCCGCGCCTTCAGAGCGAGACTACAAAAAAGGTAGGTGCAATTGAGAATGCAGGCAGTTATCGTT
>CAZGOO010000189.1:0-2317 GCA_964527505.1 uncultured Oscillospiraceae bacterium
ACCTGCGGGCCGCGCTGGCTGCGGCGCACCTCAATGACATACACGCGAATCATATCGCCCTCTTTGAACTGCTCGACGGGCGACTGCTCATCGCGCGGCAAGAGCGCATCGGTGCGGTCGTTGCCCTGACCGACGCGGACGGTGATGTCGCCGTTCGGCTCGATGCGCAGCACCGTGCCGGTGAGAAGCTCATGCTCCTTTGAGGAGAAGCTGTCGTAAATCAGGCCGCGCTCTGCTTCGCGGATGCCCTGAATGATGACCTGCTTGGCCGTCTGCGCGGCGATGCGGCCGAAGGCTTTGGTCTTGATTTCCACATTGACAAGGTCGCCGAGCTGGCAGTGCGGGTCAATGCGGCGGGCAACGTCGATCGCCACTTCGGTATCGGGCGAGAACACGTCGTCCACGACCTCTTTCTGCGCCAGAACGCGGATGGCGTTTTCGCTGACATCCACGAACACGTTTTCGGTGTAGCCGGTCTTGTCTTTCTTATACGCGGCGACCAGCGCCTGCGCGATGCGCTCGGCCATATAGTCTACGGGGATGCCGCGATCTTTTTCCAACTGGCGAAGCGCCTCGAAGATTTCCGCATTTTCAGCGTTCATAGTGTGCCTCCTTAGAATTCCACGCGAAGCCGCACCAGAGCGACCTCGGAATGATTGAATGTATGCGCGCCGTCGGCGCAGTCGAGGGTGATTTGGCCGTCGGCATAGCCCGAGAGCTTGCCGATAAATTCTTTGCGGCCGCCGAGGGGGCGATAGAGCCGCAGGGTAACGGCGCTTCCCATGAAGCGCGCAAAGTCCGACGGACGCTTGAGCTCCCGCTCGAGCCCCGCGGAGCTGACTTCAAAGCAGTAGCTCTCGGGGATGGGGTCGGCTTCGTCGAGCAGCGGGTCGAGCGCGCGGGAAATCGCCTCGCAGTCGTCGATGTCCACGCCGCCCTCTTTGTCGAGGTAGAGCCGCAGGAACCACTGCCCGCCCTCGCGGACATATTCCACATCCCACAAAGAGCACCCGTGCCGCTCCACGACCGGCTGCGCCAAGGCCCATACACGTTCCGTGATTTTCATAGTATCGCACCCTCCCGTTCCAGAAAAAAGAGAGGGGAAATCCCCTCTCTTTTAGTATTCCTACTATAAGATTACCCTTATTATATCACCTTGCGGCGGCAATTGCAAGGGCTTTTTCCGTGTTTTTCGGTAAAAAAACGGGATTTTTTGCGTTGCGGAGAAAAAACTTGCCACGCAGGGGGCAAATGTGCTATAATAGAGCGCGAACAAAGGAGGCGACCGTTTTGACTCAGAAATCCACGGCTCGGCTGTTTGCGGGGCTGTTTTTTCCCTTTGCGCTCGGCGGGCTTGCCCTGCGCATTTCGTGGCTGCACGGCGGCACGTCGCGCGGCGTCTGCGCGATTTTGCTCGCGGTAGTGAGCGTTTTTTATCTTGCGGCGCTCGTCGTCATTTCTTCGCGCGCGCAGGCGTGTCATCGCGCGGCGCAGGTGTTCGCGCCGCATTCGCGCGCATTTTTCGGCTATTTCCCCGCAGCGGCGCTTCTGGCGCTCGGCGCAATCGTCTGCGCCCTCGGCGCGCAGGAGCCCGAGGGGACGATGGCGCGCGTCGTGGCGCTTTTAGAGCCCGCGACGGCGCTCGCGGCGGCGATTCTGCTCGGCGTGGCGGCGGGGCGCTGCCTTGCGGGCAAGCGGCCGTCGCCGGTGGCGTATATGTGCCTGTGCCTGTATTGTGCCCTGCATCTCATCTTAAAATTCCAGAGCTGGAACACCGACCCCGCCATCTCCGACTACTGCTACGACCTGTTCGCGCTTCTTTGCGGGATGTTCTCGGCCTATTTCCTCGCGGGCTTCCTCTTCGACGCGGGAAAGCGCGCGCCGAGCCTCTTCTTTACGTTTGCCGCGCTCTTTTTCCGCACGCTCACGCTCGCAGACGGCTTCGCTTCGGCCTCGTTCGGGGAACTGTGCATCGACCTTTCTCTGCTTCTTTTCGCGGTGCTCGGCGCATGGCAGCTTGTTTTTGCCCGCCGATTGCACACGGCGCAGCCGCCCGAAGCGCCCGAAACGGCGCGCAGCGCCGTCGATGTGCCGCTTGACGGGGAATAATCGACAAAACTTTTTCAAAAAATGCAAAATTTGCGGTTGACTTTCCGCCCGTACCTGCGATATAATAACCAGTGCTATGTGCAAAATAATTTTTTTGGTTGCTACGGCGCTTTTTCCGCGCCGATGAGCATAATCTTACAGGAGGTGTACACGAGATGCTGCGTACCTATCAGCCCAGAAAGCGTCACCGCGCAAAGGTTCATGGATT
>CAZGOO010000190.1:0-2315 GCA_964527505.1 uncultured Oscillospiraceae bacterium
GCGGCAAACAGCGAGCACAGCGCAAGCGCCATCATCGGCAGTTGCAAAACGCGCACGAAGTTCGTCGCGTCTTTCACAAGCGCGGAAAGGGTGAAACCGCCCGCAAAATAGAGGCTTCCCGCGTGCAGAAGATAAAACAGTGCCGCGCCGCCGGCAAGGCAGTAATACGCAACTTTTCGCCCGCTTTTCACAAAGCCGAGCACAAAAAACGCCACAAGCAGGAACATCCGCAATCCGAGCGTGAATATGTCCGCATTGTTCACACCCTGCGTCAGATACGAAAGCACATCCAAAAGCGGCTGTGCGGCAAACAGCGCGAAAACCGCGCAGGAAATTCGCGATTTTTTCATAAAAACGCTCCTTTTTCTTTATTGCCTGCGGGGCAGATAGTAGTCATCCGCAGGGCGAAAATAGGGGCAAACGCCCTTTTTCTCCGCGCAAATGCGATACCATTCGTCCTCGTCAAGGTCTTTCGAGCAGTAGTATTCGTCCTCCTGCTCGTCGTAGTTATAATAGTGGCAGTCCTCGCAGTTCGGCATCAGCGAAACACCTGCCCCTCGCTGTCGAAAATTTCCAATCGGCGGCAGAAAACCGCGTCGGACGCGTATTCGGGCAGCTTCTGCGCAACGGCTGCGGCAAGCAGCGTCGGGTTGAGCGAGGGATTTTGCGCGCTGACCGTGCAGTCAATCTCTATGCTGCTTCCCTTTTGCGTCAGCTCGGCGGCAAAAATCATCGGCTTGATATCCACCGTTTCCAAGCCGCGTTTGGACTTTTTCTCAACAAGCAGCTCTTTTGCGCTCAAAAGCGCCGCAATTTCGCGCACGGCGCCGTCTTTCACGCCCGCGTCGTATTCCAGCCGCACAAGCGCGCGCAGCCGCGCAAGATGTTTGAGCTTTCTTTCACTTTCGTAGACCGCCAGAATCCGCACGCCCTCGGGCAGTACGCGGTTCATCGCCTCCGGCGTGATGTTCAGCGCTTCATCGAGCTCGTATTCCATAATTTCGCACACACTCTCCGTGCCGACGCTCAAAGGCAGCGGCAAAGAGACATAGGCATGGGGCGTGAAGCCCTGCGAATGGTGCAAAATCACGCCCGCGCGGCGAAACGCGCGCTGCATGAGCCGCATCAAATCCAGATGGGACATCCAAACGGCGCGACCGGTTTTTTCAAACAGCATTCTATGCATCGCAGCATCCTCCGTCCATCAGGCAGTTTGCCCCGCAGCCGGAGCAGCTTTCGCGGCAGTCGGGTGTCGTTTGTGAGCGATAGGCGCGCTCGCGCTCGCGCAGAAGATGGGCGGTCAAAACGCCGTCGTCAATCGTCTGCCACGGGAGAAGCTCGTCCGTCGCGAAGCCGCGCTCGGTGTAGAAATTCGGGTCAACGCCGCAAGCCTCGAACGCTTCGAGCCATGTCGGGTAGGAGAAATATTCGTCCCAGCCGTCGAGCCGCGCGCCGTGCAAAACGGCGTATTCCAAAACGTCGCAAAGGCGGCGGTCGCCGCGCGCCAAAACCGCTTCGAGGCGGCTCAAAGACGCGTCGTGATAGTTAAACTCCACGCTGCGCGCGGGCATATGCTCTTTCAGGAGCTTTGCGCGGCGCAGATATTCCTCGGGTGAAATCTGCTTTTCCCACTGGAAAGGCGTCATCGGCTTCGGAACGAAAAAGGCGGTGGACACATGAATGCGCACGCCGCGCTTTTTGTTCGTTGCGGTCTGCTGCCATGTTTTGTAGATGCGGTAGACCAATTCCGCGATGCCCAAAACATCCTCGTCCGTCTCCGTCGGCAGGCCGAGCATGAAATAGAGCTTCACATTGTTCCAGCCGCCGGAAAACGCCGTGGCGCAGGTTTCCATAATCTCCGCTTCGGTCACATTTTTGTTGATGGCGTCGCGCAGGCGCTGCGTGCCCGCTTCGGGCGCGAAGGTCAGGCCGCTTTTGCGCACGGTCTGCACCCGCTGCATGAGCTCCTTGGAAAAATTGTCCGCGCGAAGAGACGGAAGCGAGACGTTGATTTTTCTCGGCTGGCAGTAGTCAAGCAACCCATCGGCCAGAGGCGCAAGCTGCTTATAGTCCGAGGTCGAGAGGCTCGAGAGGGTGATTTCGTTGCAGCCCGTGTTTTCCAGAGACTGCACGGCCTGTTTCAGCAGATTTTCCGCCGAGCGCGGGCGCACGGGGCGGTAGGTATAGCCCGCCTGACAGAAGCGGCAGCCGCGAATGCAGCCGCGCATCACTTCCAGATTCGAGCGGTCGTGGACAATCTCCGTGTTCGGTACGATAAAATCCGTGGGATAAAGCGCGTCGTCCAAATTCTGCAC